>JADLCC010000058.1 GCA_020847425.1 Saprospiraceae bacterium | reverse complement strand
TGGATACCGATACCATTGTCGCTGATTTCCACGAGGATAAATGTTTCCATATCGTAAAAACTGACTTTGGTAATCCCTCCTTCCTTTCCGTATTTGATGGAATTGTGCACGAGGTTCATCAGCACCTGCCGGATGTTTTCCTGATCGGCCCGTACCCTGTAATGCTGGTTGGCGCCTTCTTTAAATACGAGGCGGACATTGCGTTCGTTGGCCCGCATTTCCAGGTCGGCAAATACTTCTTCTGCGAGGTCGTGGATGTCGAATTCCCGCAAATCGAGCACCATCTGGCCGGCTTCCAGTTTGTTGATCGTTTCCAGGTCTTCAACAATGGCCTGCAGGCGGTCTGCATTTTTTGCGGCGCGGCGGAGAAACTGCATGTTCACTTTGGGGTCGTCGATGGCGCCGTCGAGCAGGGTATGGATAAAACCCTGGATATTAAAAATCGGTGTTTTTAATTCATGCGAAACATCGCCAATAAAGCGGCGGCGGTACATGGCCAGCCGTTCGAGTTCCTCGAAATCCTGGTTGTGTCGTTCGGCCCATTCATCCACTTCGCGCTCCACATCATCGAGGATGGTTTTATTCATCTCGATCTTGTCCGCTTTAAAATCGGAAGGCAGTTTGTGTCGGTGTATAATCTTGTAAATCAATTTGATACGCCGAAAAATATAGTAACGGATCAGGTAAAAATTGGCGATGTAAGCCACCCCGAAAACAAGCAGAAATACAGCGCCGATTTCCAGCCAGGAAAGGCGAAGCAGCCCTGTGACTTCGAGTAAAAAGAGAAGCAGCACTACAATCGTCGCCGAAGTTGCCGCGATATAAAGAGAGAGTTGCTGTGGTGTCTGGTTCTTGAACATTAAAATTCGAATTTATACCCGATGCCTTTCATCGTTTTGATGTACTCTTCGCCGAGGCGTTCGCGCAGTTTTCGGATATGTACATCTATGGTCCGGTTGCCCACAATCACATCGGCGCCCCAGATTTTATCAAAAATCTCTTCCCGGGTAAACACCCTGCCCGGTTTGGAAGCCAGCAACCAAAGGATTTCAAATTCTTTCCGGGGTAGTTCAATTGTCTGCTCGCCCCTGAAAACCAATACTTTATGTTTATCTATCACCAGGTCATGTACCTGGATAGGCTCCTGGTCCGTGTCGGCATCGCGGTTGGCCCTCCGCAACAGCGCGTGTATCCGGCTGATGAGCACACGGGGTTTGATCGGTTTGGTGATGTAATCGTCGCCGCCCACATCGAGCGCTGTTATTTGGGAGAAGTCTTCATCCCGCGCGGTAAGAAAAGCGACCGGGGTTTGAGCAAATTCCTTGCGGCTGCGCAGCATACGACAGGTTTCCACCCCGTCGAGTTCGGGCATCATGATATCGAGGATGATGAGGTGCGGCTTGGTTTTTTCAGCCACTTCAATGGCTTGTCTGCCGTCATTGGCCGTCACTACATCATAACCTTCTTTGCGGAGGTTGTATTGCAGAAACTCAATGATATCCGGCTCATCGTCGACGATCAGAATTCTTTTGGCTGTTGACTCCCTCATAGTGTTTTTCATATGCCTGCAAAGGTAGACTCAATGCAAGGCAGCATGATTTTAACCAAGGATTAAGTAATTGTAAAGTTTTTTGGGGTGTTTTCGGCCTTACCACCCACAAAACAAGCGCCGAACCGGCTCAAACCAGGTAATGCCCAGCAATTCCTTGATCCGGTTGTAGTCTTTACAAGCCTCATCCCGCTTGTTTTGGTTGAGGTAAGCCGTTCCGCGATAGTATATAATTTCCGTATTGTCAGGTTGCAATTTCAGGGCTTCCGTCCATTTGGCAATGGCTTCGTCGGCCTGGTTTTTTTCCAGCAAATCGGCGCCCGCGTCTGCGAGCAGCATGGCCTGGTCGAAACGTTGGTTGGCGGTAGCGCAGCCGCGTTTGTCCGATTTAAACACGACCCGCAAGGGTTGCGTGGTAGCCACAGGTTTATTATTATACAACGCAGGGGTCCACATACCGGCGGTCCGATTGGCCAGGCGAATGGCCTGCCACTGAAAATCAAAGCCTAAACTGTTGAAATCCAATTGATTGTCGACATTGATAGAGCCATCGGGGCGAATCAGCAGGCTCATTTCAACAATACCGGTTTTGCAACTGTCACGGTAATTGGCCGGGTATTCCAGGCGGTTGATCGTGAATTTGGCCAGTGAATCGGCCCCTCCGCGAAACGCAGGCAAAACATCGACATTGGTATAAACCGTGTCATTGTTTTCAGCAATAAAATACGGGAGTGCTTCCTGCAAACGGAAACGCAGGGGCAATGACTGGCGCATACGCACCGCTTTACCTTTCAAAGTACCGGGCTGCCAGCGCAGGCCGGCTTCATCAAAGGCTTTTAAAACGCGTAGCGCCTCTTCTCCGCAACCGCCACCGATATCTTTCAACAAGCCGAGGTTGGACATGCTACCGTCTATTTCCACAACAAAAGAGGTCACCACAGTACCCTGTATATTCGCTTCGGATGCTGCTATCGGGTACCGGATATTATTGGAAAGAATACTCAATAATTGAGATTCTGCACAGCGACGGATACTGTCGCTGGTCCACGAAGGATGTCTTTCCGGGTCGCAGCTCACCATAAGCGGGTAAGGAAGCGTTTCCGCAACTTCGTAGATAGTTGTGTCCTGAACACTGCCCTGCGCAAAAGAATAGACGCAGGAGAAAAAGAAAAAAAGTACGTAAATGGCTGATTTCATGTCTTTTAGAAAATACCCGTTCCGGGTAAAGCAGTACATTGCGAGTGTTTGAATGGAGTACAGATGGCTCATGTTTCGCTAAGAAACGCAGCAAAGATAATAGACTTGTAGCAGTGGAGGTATGGGCATAAAAAACAGAAAGTCCTGCCGCTTGAGACAGAACTTTCTGTAATATTTATCCAAGGTGGATGTAATCGAATTAGTGGTTTCCAAGTGGCCTGTTCAATGGAGTCTGGGCACGTTTATCGGGTACTGGATACGCGAACGGTGCCGTTTTTGATTTTAATTGTAACAGGTTTTGGCATAAGCAAAGAAAAAGAGGATGTGTGAAAGTATTATTATGAATTGCTAAATCGGGCGCAATATCGGGTGTTTTTCAGATTTCGGGTTTATTTTGGAAAATATTTCAAAATGAACCGCGCAACACCACATTATACTTAACTCTTTTTTTTATCAACAGGAAGGTACTTTGCAACAATTTCAGGGGGAAATTCATTCTCTCTACAGGAATACATCTTGGCGCAGTGGGGAGCCATTCTTTTGGAACGATTCCCCACCGTTTAATGCGCCTCGAAGTTGAAATCCCATGAACATATCCAAAACACTTGTCCGTTCCACTTTTGAAACGGCTTTCCGTGTCTTTTCTAATGGTACAAAAGTGAAACCCTTTACTGGTTCTGACAAGAACATAATTCACAGTTTGTGAAATTTAATTTTAAACTTGTCGCTGCGTGAACAATAGAAACATACCATAAAATCATGGTTTCAGGTTTTGTGTTCAATGGATTGCCTGAAAAACGTTCGTTTTTTTGCTCGTTTTTCTGCTGCCAAACAATCAATACCTCCTTTATGTCTTATTTTTTGTGAAATATTTTTCCCGAAAAAAAGTAAAACAAATAGATAAAACATGCGAAACCGGTGATAAATAATATGTAGAAAGCAGTAGTTGCCCAATCGTATCGGCGAACTTTCCTATCTTCACGCTTGGAAAATTGATACTTCAAAATGCAAAACCTTCTCATTATCGGAGCAGGCCGTTCTGCTACGGCGCTCATCAATTACATCCTGGAACAAGCCAGGCAATATAATTTTTTCGTCACTGTGGCCGATGCCGACATGGCGCTTGCACAACAAAAAATCAACGGCCATCCCAACGGCCGCGCGATCTGGCTGGATGCTTCCAAGCAGAATGACCGCAAAGACATCATCAACCGCCACGATGTGATTGTGTCGCTGCTGCCCCCGCAGATGCACCTCGATGTTGCGCAGGACTGCATCGTGCTGGGGAAACACATGGTCACCGCGAGTTACGTCAGCAAACAGGTGTTCCGGCTGGGCGACGAAGCGCGACAACGGGCGCTTGTTTTTATGAACGAACTGGGACTCGATCCGGGTATCGACCACATGAGCGCCATGCAACGCATACACCAGATCAAAGCAAAAGGTGGTAAAATAACCGCTTTTTACTCCTACACCGGCGGTTTGGTGGCCCCGGAAAGCGATACCAACCCCTGGCACTATAAATTTAGTTGGAACCCCCGCAACGTGGTGCTGGCCGGGCAAGGCACCGCACAGTTTCTGGAAGACAATAAACTTAAGTATATTCCTTACCGCCGCCTTTTCCGGCAGTACCGCATCGTGAACATCCCGAATATGGGTGAGTTCGAGGTATACGCCAACCGCGACTCTTTGCTGTACCGCGAGGCTTATGGTTTGCAGGACATCAAAACGCTGTTCCGCGGCACCATCCGCCACCGCGGCTTCTGCGATGCCTGGAATGCACTCGTCCGCATCGGCCTCACGGACGCCACGTTCCCGATCGTCGACTCCGACCAACTCACTTACCACGACCTGATGGAAGCCTTCCTCGGCATCAGTCAGCACACGGGTTCGGTGAAAGACCGCGTAGCAAAAATGCTGGAAACGGAACCGGATAGCGAGATCATGAAAAAACTGGAGTGGCTGGGATTGTTCAGCAAACGCCGCATCAAACTGAAAAACGCCACCCCATCACTGATCCTGGAAAATCTGCTGCTCGAAAAATGGGCGCTAGGCCCCCAGGAAAAGGATATGGTTATCATGCAGCACGTGTTCGAATACGAACTGAACCGCCGCAAGAAGAAACTGACGTCCACGCTCATTATGAAAGGCACGAATGGCAACGACACCGCCATGTCCAAACTGGTGGGCCTGCCGCTCGGCATTTTTGTCAAACTGCTGTTGCTGGGTAAAATCAGTACCACCGGCGTGAATATTCCGACGATGCCGGAAGTGTATGAGCCGGTGATGCAGGAACTGGCGGAATATGGAGTGGAGTTTATTGAGGAAGAAGAGTGATTGAGTGTTTAGTTTTTCGTGTTTAGTGTTTGGGGGACTTTGCCCAAGATACTCATTGTCATTCAGGGCTGGTACTCCCAAACACTAAACACGAAAAACTAAACACCCATACGTCTCTTCGCCTCCACACACCACAGCAATTCATCCAGAAATGCTGCGGCCCGTTTGTCTACGCCGGCTTTGTCCGCAGAAGTGCCGGCCTCATCGAAGGTTTCTTTCACTTTGGGTACCGGAAACATAGCCGGTACTACCCAGGCGCGTATTTTCCACAGCGAAAACTGAAGGGAGGTAATGACCTGTGATCCGCCGAAAACGCCG
>JADLCC010000057.1 GCA_020847425.1 Saprospiraceae bacterium | reverse complement strand
TTGACAGGCGCCTGAGCCATCATCGCGAGTGAGCAAAAAGAGAAAAGCAGGGTATAAAAGGTTTTCATGCAGAACATAGCAGTTGTTTTAACGGGCCGAAAATATTGTGAATTTCTAAAGTTCTGTGAACCGATTTTCGCTTTGTGCCCGGAAATGCCAAATTCGTCTCAAAATGCACAATTTTAACCCTGTTTCGGCAGTATTCTGACAATAAAATTTCCGACACAACTGGCACTGTGCCGACAATTCGGCTGGATTTTCTCCGGCTTCATCCACTGCGTTACCCGTTTCGGCACATTGCGCTATTTTTGCCGGAAAAAAAATACTTGCTTTGGCCATGAAAATTATCAACACTTCTCCATACCCCTTGCCGCGTTATGAAACGCCCGGCAGCGCAGGCATGGACCTTCGTGCTCACATCAGTGAACCCATTATGCTGGCGCCTTTGGAACGCAGTCTGGTGCCGACCGGACTTTTTATCGAATTGAAAGAAGGATACGAAGCGCAGATTCGCCCCCGCAGCGGACTCGCGATCAAACGCGGACTCACCATGCTCAATTCGCCGGGTACCATCGACAGCGATTACCGGGGGGAAATCAAATGTATCGTCGTCAACCTGTCCAATGAACCGCAAACCATCGAACCCGGCGAACGGATCGCTCAAATGGTCATTGCCCGCTACGAACAAATCGTCTGGGAAGAAGTTAAAGAACTCAGCAACTCTATCAGAGGCGCAGGCGGGTTCGGCAGCACGGAATAGTCGTCAGTGCGAAGTCGGCTTCAGTAAACCATAAACGTATAAACATTTTTTCCAGACCAATAACTCATCATGAGGATCATCATCCCGATGGCAGGGCGAGGTACCCGTCTCCGACCACACACACTTACTATTCCGAAGCCGCTCATCCCTGTCGCCGGAAAACCCATTATTCAACGCCTGGTGGAAGACCTGGCCAGTTCCTATAAGGGCGAAATTGAAGAAATTGCCTTTATCGTGGGTGATTTTGGGCCTGATATTGAACGCGAATTGATCCGTATTGCCGAAAACCTGGGCGCCAGAGGGCGGATTTACCAGCAGGAAAAAGCACTCGGAGTGGGGCATGCCATCGCCTGCGCTTCCGAAAGTATGGTGGGCAAATGTATGATCGCCTTCGCCGATACGCTGTTCAAAGCCGATTTCAGTTTCGATACGGAGGAAGATGGCGTAATCTGGACCCAAAAAGTATCGGACCCTTCTTCTTTCGGGGTGGTGAAACTAGATACTGAGGGCTACATCACCGAATTTGTCGAAAAACCGGTCGAATTCATCTCCGATCTCGCTATTGTTGGCATCTATTATTTCCGGGAAGGAGAACGCTTGCGTGCTGCCCTGAAACATATCATCGACAACGATATCAAGGAAAAAAACGAATACCAACTGACCACTGCGCTGGAATTCCTGAAAAACGACGGCCTGCGGTTTCGTACCGGAGATGTGGAAGAATGGCTCGATTGTGGCAACAAAGACAATATCCTGCATTCCAATGCCCGGATGCTGGAAATTCACCGCACCAGCGAACTCGTAGCCGCCAGTGCTGTTATTGAAAGAAGTGTGATCGTTCCGCCTTGTTTTATCGGTGAAAACGCCGTTATCCGCAATTCAGTTATCGGCCCATACGTTAGTGTTGGCCATGATTCGTCGGTGGAAAACAGCGTGATCACCGCCAGTATTATTCAAAACAACTCGCACATCAAAAATGCATTACTGCACAACTCCATGGGAGGGAATGCCAGCCGGTTTGTGGGTTCGCTGGATGAACTGAATCTGGGGGATTATTCGGATTGCTCGCGGAGATAGAAGTGAGAAGTGAGAAGTGAGAGGTGAGAAGTGAGAGGGTGGTAGCCATTGGGACTTGTTGTTGAGCGCGCGTTTGTGATTATTTTATGTTTCGACAAATTTCATGGCGTAAAAACCATTTATTTACTGTTTAATCATCCCAAACTGCTCTGTGCTTGCGAACTTTGTAATGGCCTTTGTGTCCTTCCTTTTTTTGAACTAGCCATGAGTTACCTCCCTCAACATCTCAACCCCTCAACCCCTCAACCCCTCAACTCATCAACCCCTCAACCATTTCACTCTAAACATTCGTTCCGTTGAAAAATATCGTTTTTACCATTTGCCTGCTCGGTTCCACCTGTCTTTCTGCCCAAAATACGATCGGCGGCAATAAAGTCATCGTACCGGAAGCAGAAGTAAAGCGCCAAAGTGAATTTCTGGAGGCGGAAAAAGAACGCCTGCTGGCCCATTACGACAAGGCCATCGAGCGCTACAACAAGTTCCTGTACGACAACGCGGATGTCGATGCCGCCTGGTACGGACTGGCGCGCTGCCATGCCGCCAAAGAAGACTATGTAAAAGCCCTTGAGGAGATTGAAAAAGCAGTGGCCAAATCGCCGGACAACCAGTGGTACCTGATTTTTCAGGCCGACCTTTTTGAAAAAACCGGCCGATTGAAAGATGCGATTGCCGTGTATGAAACGCTCACGAAACGCTGGCCGCACAATCCGGATTTTTTCCAGCAACTCGCCTACCTCCATGTACTGAACAAGGACCCGAAAGCGGGCCTGAAAGCGCTTGATAAACTCGAACAAATCACGGGCCTCACCGAACAAATCGCCGATAAAAAACACATCATTTATGTCGGGCTGGGCGACGACAAAAAAGCGGCTGCCGAACTCCTGCGCCTGGCCAATGCCTACCCGCACAAACCGGAATACCGCCGCGAATTGGCCCATTTTTACGAAGTGATGGGTGATCAGGCCAATGCCCGTCGCACCTATGAAGATATTCTGCGCCGCGACCCCGATGATGCGGCGGCCAAGCTGGCGCTTTTGGGAAAAGGAAAAAACAACTCGGACGCCACATACCTGGCTTCTTTGAAACCGCTGTTTGCTGACCCGAACACACCCATAGATGCCAAAATAAAGGAAGTACTGCCTTTTTTTGGAAAAATGGGTAATAACTCCGATCCCGCGCTTGCCCAAAACCTGCTCGAACTCGGCGCCATTCTTGAAAAAACACATGCCGACGATGCCAAAGCCTGGAGCGTTTCCGGCGATCTGCTTTATTACAGCAACCGCCCCACGGAAGCCCTGGAAAAATACCGCCAGTGCATCCGCCTCAGCCCCCGCGTATTCTCCGTCTGGGACAACACGCTGACCATCCTGGCCGAACAAAAAAACTTCGATGAAATGCTGCGTTTCGCCGAACAGGCCCTGGATGCCTTCCCTAACCAGCCCAAAGCCTATTTCTACTACGGCGTGGCAGCCAACCTGAAAGGACAGTACGACGACGCCATCAGCCAACTGGAACAGGCCTTGCTCATGGTGGGCAGCAATACCGCGCTCCGCCTCGACCTGACCGATCAGATCGGCCTTTCTCTTTTGGGTAAAAAGGAGTTCGCCAGCGCTATCAGCCGCTACGAACAGGCGCTCCCGAAAGGCGGCGAACAACATCCTGGTATCCTGGAACACTACGGGGACGCGTTGTCGCTGAACGGACGGCACGATAACGCGATCGAACAATGGAAAAAAGCAAATGCGCTGCGGAAATCAGCAGTGCTGGAGCAGAAAATTGCAGCGGGGAGGCTGTAGCGCCGAACGCTGTTCGGCAGTTTGTTACTCGTTATTTGTTATTCGTTATCCGTGGTGCTAGCCCCTGGCTTTATGCGGAATTTTACTATTTTGCACTGAACACGCGCTTACTTTATAAATATAGATGAAGTTATGAACAATGAATTTTATACAGTTTTTGCTATAATTTCTTTTGTTTTAATGGGTTTATCCGGCGCAGGTTTGAGTGCACTCCGTTCTGCGGAAGATGAACCCACGAGCCGGCAAAAGAAGTATTTGTTTCTATTAGATGGCCTTGTTACCTTCTGGGCATTTATGTTATTCAATTGTATACAACCTTTATTGGGCTTCACGTCGGGTTCCTGGAAAGGGGGATTGATAAGCCTTGGAATTACATTTGCTATTGCCGTATCTCTTGGAATCATCATTAAAGCATTCAAGAGTAGAAATGTGCAATGAAATAGCGAGGGTGTGACTGTCAGTCACACCCTCGCTACACACAACAAATGGGGCGACGACTCATCCGAGTCGCCGCCCCATTTTTATTATAGTAGCCGAGCGTATACACCCTCAACCGCTCAACTTTTCTCAACCCCTCAACCCAAATCACATGTTCGCAATAATCTCCGAACCAAACTCCGAGCATTTCAGTTTGGTCGCGCCTTTCATCAGGCGTTCGAAGTCGTAAGTCACCCGTTTTTTGCGGATGCTGCGCTCGATGCCTTTCACGATCAGTTTGGCGGCTTTGTCCCAGCCGAGGTATTCGAACATCATTACGCCGGACAGGATCACGGAAGAAGGGTTCACCACGTCTTTACCGGCGTATTTCGGCGCGGTGCCGTGGGTGGCTTCAAAAATGGCGTGGCCGGTCAGGTAATTGATGTTGGCGCCCGGAGCGATACCGATACCACCCACTTGTGCAGCCAGCGCATCGGAGAGGTAGTCGCCGTTCAGGTTAAGCGTAGCCACCATATCGTATTCCGCAGGGCGGAGCAGGATTTGTTGCAGGAAAGCGTCGGCAATGCTGTCTTTTACCAGCATTTTACCGGCAGCCAGTGCGTCGGATTGCGCCTTGTTGGCAGCCTCTTCGCCTTTTTCTGCTTTGATTTTGTCGTAGGTAGCCCAAGTAAACACGCGGTCGCCGTACTCGCGTTCGGCGAGTTCGTAGCCCCAGTCCTTGAATTTACCTTCCGTAAATTTCATGATGTTGCCTTTGTGTACCAGCGTCAGCGATTTGCGCTTGTATTTAAAAGCATATTCCAGCGCCGAGCGTACGAGGCGTTCTGTACCTTCTTTGGAAACGGGTTTGATACCGATGCTCGACGTTTTGGGGAAGCGGATTTTTTTCACGCCCATTTCGTTTTGCAGGAAATTGAGCACTTTTTCCACTTCCGGTGTACCGGCCAGGTATTCGATACCCGCGTAGATGTCTTCGGTGTTTTCGCGGAAAATGATCATGTCGACCAGGCCCGGCTCTTTCACTGGACTAGGAACGCCTTTGAACCACCGCACCGGACGCACACAGGCGTACAGGTCGAGTTGCTGGCGCAGCGCTACGTTGAGGGAACGAATGCCGCCGCCAACAGGAGTAGTCAATGGACCTTTGATCGCCACTTTATATTTATTGATGACATCCAGTGTTTCGTCCGGCAGCCAGTTGCCGGTTTTATTGAAGGCTTTTTCACCTGCCAATACTTCCTGCCACACGATTTTTTTCTTGCCGCCGTATGCTTTTTCAACAGCAGCATCCAGGACGCGCACCGAAGCGGCCCAAATATCGGCGCCCGTACCATCTCCTTCGATAAAAGGAATGATCGGGTCGTTGGGTACTTTCAGTTTGCCTTTGCGGATGGTAATTTCAGAACCAGTCATGTTAATATGTGAATTGTATAAATTTGAGAATGCTGTGGATTTTTCAAAAGAGGGGCGAAGATAGAAAGGTCAAAGAGAAAAAGAGGAGGAATTGTCCCCAAAATTGGGGGGATTTTTAAGGTATTTTCTTGCAGCGGTCTAAGTCTGTATACCGACCCGGTGGCTCAACGCCACCGGGTCGGTAGACAGACTTAGACCGCTGCAAGAAAATACCTTCTCAGAAATAAAACCACTTGTTCCGTCGCGCCCCGGTTTTCTTCCAGGTACCCAAGCACTGCCCGCGAGGCATTTTTATAAAAATCAGCGTCCTGCAATTGCAACAATACAGCCGATAATTCCGCGGCATCGTGCACCACAAACGCGCCGCCGCGCGCTACAAATTGCCGCGCTTCTTCAAAACGGGTGTATTTCGGCCCGAAAATGATGGGCAATCCGAAGGCTGCCGGCTCGAGGGTATTGTGAATCCCTTTGCCCAGTCCGCCGCCGATATAAGCGACCCGGCCGTAGCGGTACAAGGTGTTCAAAAGGCCTACATTGTTGATAATCAGCACTTTTGCCTGACGGGCACTGTCGGTATTCGCCTGTGAATAGGTTAACACCGCACCGGGTGTATCATTTGGGCAAGCAGATTGCAAACGCCCGACCGACGACTGTGAAGGATCATGCGGCGCAAGTACCCATTTGAACCCCTCAAAAACAGGAAAACGCATCACATCGGTTAATATCGCTTCATCGGGCGGCCAGGTGCTGCCGGCAATCAGCAGTGGGGCTGTTTCCCCGGAAGAAGATTTTTTTTCAAAAGCAGCCAGTAGGGCATTTTCCGATGCCTGCCCGGCTATGCTGATCACCCGGTCTATCCGCGTGTCGCCGGCAATGCTAACATGTTGAAAACCAATTTTTTGCAGCATTTCGGCGGAGTCCTTGTTTTGCACAAAAATATGGGTAAAACAGGACAGCATTTTTTTCCAGAAAGCGCCGTACCACTGAAAAAACGGTTGGGATTTGCGAAACAAAGCCGATACCAGCAAAGTGGGTACTCCGCGTTTTCGGAGCGCAAACAGGTAGTTGGCCCAAAACTCGTATTTCACAAAAATCGCGACATCGGGCCGGATGAGGTCCAGAAAATCGGCTGCATTCCGGCGCGTATCTGAAGGGAGGTAACACACCAGGTCGGCATGCGGGTAGTTTTTCCTGATTTCATAACCCGAGGGAGAAAAAAACGTCAGCACGATCCGCCAGTCGGGAAATTGTTCCCGGACGGCTTCTATGACCGGCCGGCCCTGCTCGAATTCGCCCAGCGAGGCGGCGTGTATCCAGAGGGTGCGCCCCGAATCTTTCGGAACAAGCGCGGTGGAAACGGACTGTGCAAGCGACTGGCGCCAATGCCTGCGACCCGCCACCCAAAGTTTTGCTTTTTGATCAAAAAGCGCTGCCACATGGGTCAGCAGCACAAAAATCCGAATGGCTATGTCATATAAAATGCGTGAAACCATCAATAAAAGATCTCTTTGGCGTTGCCGACATAAAAAGGAATCGTCCAGGCAGCCCGTATGCCGAAGCGCAGGTCCATACGTTTCTGGTCGAGTTTACGCCTGGAGGTAAAGTCCCAGTCGCGGCGGGTATTGGTAAAGCCCTGGCCGAACTCCAAACCCAAAATCCAGTTGGCCCGGCGGTTGGCTGCCAGGTGTTGCCATCCGATAAATTGTTGGATATTTAGGCCTGCTGTCAGGCGGTCGTATCCTTTTATATAGTCGCCGGTGAGTTGAGTGACTGTGCCTTTATCATCCTGAACGCGGATTTTATGGCTCAACCAGCCGGCGCCCAGGGTAAAGCGGATGCCGCTTCGTTTTTGCTTGAACGTAAAAATTTTGCCCACCAGCGCCCCGGTATACAGTCCGCGCTGCCGCAGTGCCACGGAAGCGAGCAGCCGGTCGTTGCCGATAATGTCGCCTTCAGGTGTGCGCAGGATCGCCAAAGGATCCTCGTTTACTGTATTTCCGTAAAAATAGTGGCCTTCGACACCAAGGATAAAATTGTTTTTAGTCAGAAACTCGCCACCCAGTCCGATGCTGAATGCGGAACCGAAACGGTCCGACAAGTCGCCGCCAGGCACGTGATAGCCAAAAAGTAAATGCGTCAGGATCGCGTTACCTTTGTTCCGGGCATCCTGCGCTTCCGGGTGTTCGCGGAATTGTTGTGCAGTGGCATAATGTGCACCTAACACACAGATTATGAGGTAAATATATTTTTTCATGGACACTTTTTCAATGACTTCAAGCAACAGTTCAACAATCGTGCGCAAAAGTAACGCCTTCCGGCCCATCTCCGCTTCCTGTTTGGCTGAAATGCGCGACATAGTTTCTGAATCCTATCTCCTGACGACTGAACAGGCACTGCGCGAACACGGACACGATGAAACGGAAGACCTGGTTTTTCTGCCAGAAGCGGTAGCACTGCCCGGTTCGACAGCCGAAGTGAGCGCGCTGATGAAAATCTGTTACAGGGAACGTATCCCGGTTACCGTGCGCGGAGGAGGCACCGGACTTGCGGGTGGCGCATTGCCCATCGAAGGCGGGCTGGTGATTTCTATGAAACGATTAGACCGGATTGTACACATCGATACACGCAATTTTCAGGTGACCACCCAGCCGGGCGTTGTGACCGAAACCTTACAGAATACGCTGAAAGAGAAGGGTTTGTTTTATCCGCCCGACCCATCGAGCCGGGGTTGGTCGTTTATTGGCGGCAATGTCGGCACCAATGCCGGTGGCCCCAAAGCGGTCAAATACGGCGTGGTCAAAGACCATGTGCTGAACCTGGAAGTGGTGCTGCCCAACGGCGAGGTGATCTGGACGGGCTCCAACACCCTCAAAAATTCGACGGGTTACAACCTGACCCAATTGTTGGTCGGCAGCGAAGGAACCCTCGGCATTGTCACACAGATCGTGCTCAAATTACAACCGTATCCCACCCAAAGCCTGCTCATGCTCGTGCCGTTTCGTTCGGCGGAAAGTGCCTGCGCGGCGGTGGCGGCCATTTTTCAGTCGGGCGTTACACCTTCCGGACTGGAATTTATGGAACGCAATGCCATCGACTGGGCGGTGCGGTATGTCGGCGAAACCCCCGTTCCGATTCGGGAAGAGGACGCTGCGCACCTGCTCATTGAAGTCGACGGTTTTCACATGGACAGTTTAATCGCTGATTGTGAGACCATTTCCAGGGTGTTGAACGAATACGATTGTGGTGAAATCTTTTTTGCCGACGATGATGCCACGAAAACCGCGCTGTGGAAACTGCGCCGCAATGTGGCACATGCCGTGAAAAGGAACTCGGTGTACAAGGAAGAAGATACCGTAGTACCCCGGGCGGAATTGCCGTTTTTGCTACAAAAAGTAAAGGAAACCGGCAGTAAGTACGGCTTTGAATCGGTCTGCTACGGCCATGCCGGCGATGGTAACCTGCATGTCAACATCTTGCGCGGCAACCTGAGCGACGATGCCTGGAACATCGGTGTGACCAAAGGTGTCCGCGAGATTTTTAAATATGTCAAAAGTGTAGGCGGCACGATTTCCGGCGAACACGGTATCGGGCTGGTACAACGCCCTTACCTGGATATCGTTTTTTCAAAAACGGAATTGAAACTCATGCGCCAGATCAAAAAGGTGTTTGATCCGAAGGGGATTATGAACCCGGGCAAAGTAATCTAGTCGTGAATCGTGAGTTGTGAGTCGTGAGTGGTACTTTGCCCATACCTTACTTTGTAGCCGTGGGCAAAGTACCACTCACGACTCACAACTCACGATTCACGGCTAGATTATTGCGTTGCCAGTTGCGCATTAATCCGCCCCCATCCAAACTGGCTGTTGCGGCTCGGGTAGTAGTTAGCGCTCGTTTTCAGGCGGTCAAACACCTGCTGGCGTGTCCAGGAAGGATATTTTCCCCAGACAAGGGCAGCCATACCCGCAGTCGTTGCTGTGGAAACGGAAGATCCCCCGACCGTAGACGGGGCGTTGCCATAATCGGCCAGTGAAAGCGGGTGTTTATCGCCGGTTTTTTCCATAACCACTACAAAATCCACTTTACTTCCGCTGTGGCAGGCGCTGCAACGGCTGGTCAGGTTGGTTTTGATACCTGTTACGGCTACAGCTTGCGTCATCGTGGCGGGGAAAATAACCCCTGCAAACCAGGCTGTCCAGGAAAAAGAAGTGCCGGCTGCGCAGAAAATAAGTTTTCCATTGTTGTAGGCATAAATGATGGCATCGCGGATTTGGCTGGCGCTGGTCAGGCGACCCATGCTCATGCTCACAATTTTTACACTGGCGGTATTGCCGGCCAAAGTAAATGCATTGGCTACACCGACGGTTTCATAACTGTCATCCAGGTACACGTCGTCTGCTGCGCGCACGGCGACCAGGTTGGCATTGTAGGCCACACCGACAGTATTGCCATCGGTACCCCTTGGCGCCACGCAAGCGCCCATCATGGAAGTGCCGTGTCCGCAAGGGTCGTTGGGCGAAGTAGCGCCCGGCAAAGTGACGTATTTGGTAACGGTGCGACCACTGGAATTGCCCTGGTTAAAAGCGCTGCCCAGGTTGTCCTGCGCATCGCTGCAACCGCTGTCGATGATCATGACAGTAGCGCCGGCGCCGGTATTGCCATTGGACCATGCTTGTGAAATATTGTGGTAAGAGTAGTTCCAGGATTGTTTGCAATTGGGCGTGATAACGGTGTAGTCGGAGCCCGCTACCAGACCTGTCTGAGGCGTATTGCTGCCGCAACCGGAACTGGAACGTTCTGAAGAAACAGTCATATAAGGCTCATAACCAATTGGTTCTGCATAACGGAGCGTTTTAGCATTGCGCAATGCAGTTACGGTGGCCGGGTTTTTTACATAAACATTGAACACCGGCAGGTAAGTATTTTCAGCATAAGCCAGCACATCGGATTCGCGCAGTGCAGGATTCAGGGCACGTTCCGAATCGAGAACGATCTGCATGGTGGAAGCACGGGCAGACTTCCATTCGTCAGATTGTAAATCGAGCTGGTGCATTTTTTCCTCGATGCTGGTAAAACCGGCAGGCTGATAACCGACAGAAAGCACAAAATCGGAGTTGGAAAGCGCAGTCCAGATTTGGGCATCGGAAGCCCAGGACCACAGGAATTGCTCTTCGGTTTCCAGTTTGCTGTGAATGAAATCATCCAGCGGACCAGGATCGGGAGCAATGGTTTGTTCAACGGAAACAGCAGTTTCCTGTTTGCGGCAACTGTTCACTCCGAGCAGGAGCGCGGCACAGACGAGTAAGGTTGTTTTTTTCATGCGAAGACGGTGGTTTAAAATTTGATTGGGCGAATGTATCCATTTCCGATTATTTTGTAGCAAAAGCGTGTTTTTTTAGTGATGAGTTATAAGTCGTGAGTTGTGAGTCGTGAATCGTGAGTGGCATCCAGTTCGATGAATGTCCTCAACATGTTGTAGTAAATTGAAAGTTTTCTTTTACCTGGATGCCACTCACGACTCACGACTCACGATTCACAACTCACAACAATTTTTTGCGTTCTTTGTCCAGCCCAATTCTTCAGTTTAAAAGACATGACTCCAATGCACTTCAATTTCCGCAGTATAATCCTGATGGTATTGTTTATTTCCAATCAGGCGAATGCCCAAACGACCGGCTGGGAGTTGGTGGAGGCCAATGATTTTGTAGCAGCCCGAAAGGTATTTGAATCGGACCTGCAGCGCGACCCACAAAATGAAAAGGCCCTGGTGGGTATGCTTTTTTGTACGGAAACCGTCAACGAGGAAGAGCGGTACATCCAGCATGCGAACCAGTTGATGCGCAGCGGCTGGCAACCCCAATACGTGTGGTTGTTCGACCACCTGTTTGAAGGCCGGCCGGAGGAGCTGCTGAAACAACCTTTGCCGGTGCCTTTGCGCATCCCTATGTTAGTGGCCATGGCCGATTCGCTGATGCGGTACAGGCGTATGGCGGAAAGCAGGGCCGTATACAGTGCTGTTATCCCGGACTGGAACTGGTCGATTGTCGGGCCATTCGACAATATGCGTGGCAGCGGTTTTGTGGAACCGGGGCAGGTGGAAATATCCGGATTTGACCCGCAGATGGTGTATGAAAATGAAAAAGGAAATACATTCAGTTGGATGAACCGGCGCCTGCGCGAACCCGCTGCTGCCATCACATTCGACCAACTTCCCCGCCACAACGACCTGGCAACGTATTACGCCAATACCTTTCTGACGGTTCCCACTTCCAGGCGTGTGCAACTGGGAATTGCGCGGAATACACCCATGAAAATCTGGCTCGACGATCAATTACTGGCAGAACTCGGGCGGTCGTTCAGTCCGCAGGAATGGGATAGTGAAACACTCACATTTGATTTGCCTGCCGGAACACACCGCCTGCTGATCAAACTCTCGGAGTACCCTTTTGAAGTGGAGGACTCTCCGATTTCGCTGGAATTTAGTGATTCGGATAGCGGCAGCGATCCGGAAATGAAGGCCTTCGACTATTATAGTTCTGCTTATAACAACTATTCGGACCGGCAAAGTGCCGCTTTTTACCTCAGGCTGACGGATCCCGCTACGGGTTTGTTGTTCAGCGATGCGACGACGGATTTCCAAGGCAATTACACGCCTGCCTCCCTTGCACCGCCAGTGGATTTTCAAAACAGAAAATACCTGAACTCTTTTCTCGAACAGGCTGAAAGCGGTGAATTATGGCGCATGTACCTCCTTGCTAAAGCCTTTCTGATTGCTGACGCAAAAGAAGAAGCGGAGGCTTTTTTTGCCACCTATAAATCCGCTCACCCCGGTTCGGCGTTTGCGCGTTATCTGCTGGCCAAATGTTTTGATGCCAATGGGAAAGGTGAGCGTGCGGAAGCGCTGTTGAGTGAAATGGATACTCTGACCACCCCGACTTTTGCAGAATTTTATAACCGTTTTCAAAAGATCAATAAAGAACAGGAAGAAGTGAAATACGTGGGCGCGCTGGAGCAGTTGCTCGGCATCTCGCCGGCAAACTGGAATATTATGAATACCTACCTCGACTTTTTGAAAGAAAAAGGCCGCAAGGAACAGGTAAAAACCTGGGTAAATGACTTTTTGAAATATAATAATACTGAAAAGTGGAAAAAAAGACTGGAAACATACTTAAAAGAAGAAAGTTATAAACCCGAATCCTATAAACCACAAACGGATAAACAGCGCCAGAAAGCCTACAAGGAAGCAAAAAAGGCGTTGAAGAAAGAATTCTCTATCCAGCACTATTTTCGCATTATTGATTATTTCAAGTACAAGGAACAGGAAAATGATGTGCTGGCAACCTATGATGAAATATTGGCCACATTGCCCTGGGCAACTCATTTCATCCTGGAAAAAGCCAGTTATCTTTTTGAAAAAGAACGCAGTTCGGAAGCGCTTCATCTGTTGACGGGCCTGCTGAAAGCGGAGCCGTACTCTCCGGCAGTATACGAACTGCTGGGTGATATTGCCATCGAACAAAAAAACGAACCCGAAGCGCTGCGCCGGTACCGCCAGGCCGAAAAAGTAAGCGGCGAAAGTGCGCGGTATTCGGGACTGCGCGATAAAGTGGAAAAACTCGACAACCAGAAAAAATATACCGGGTATTTCCATTCTGTTCCGCTGGCACAGGCCGCCAGAGATACAACGGCAATGGCACAATACGCTGATGAAGAGGCAGTTGTTTTACTTTTTTCTTCCCAAAATACCTTCCTGCGCGACGAACATAAAATCGAGTCGCTGCGAAAAGCCGCCATTCGCATCCTCAGTGAAGCGGGCGCTAAAAACTGGACAGAAGCCGATTTGCGCCAGATCGGACAAATCAATTCCGCCAAAGTGCTCAAACGTGACGGCAGCATCACCTCTCCGGAACTCGGATACGGCATGGCTGTTTTTAAAAACCTCCAGGCCGGCGATATCATTCTGGTAGAAGGTACCACTGAAATGAGCGTTTCAGACGAGATCGCCGGCGATTTTTGGGATATGCACATCGCCAGTTGGCAGGCGCCTGTATTACGGGCTACCACAGAACTGCTCATGCCTGCCGACATGCCATTGTATTTTGCGGCGAACCGGATAGTGGCTACGCCGACCAGTCAACGCGATACCGGCGATTTCCGCCTCTACCGTTGGGAATGGCAAAACATCCCGAAAATGGAATCCGAAGAAGCCGCCCCGGAAACCTACGACAGTTATGCTTGGCTGATGATGGGCGCCATGCAGGACTGGAGCCCTGTGGTGCGCTGGTACGAACGACAAACGTATTGCAGAACAGAACCCAATTATGAGGTGCTCGAAAAAGCACGTCAGATTATCCGGCCGGATATGGATGAAGCCGAGATCGTGGAAGCCCTGCATACTTTTATCGTCCGGGAGATCAATTATTCCTACGTCCCGTTTCTGAACAACAATTACATCCCGAAAAAGCCAGGAGAAACAATTTCAGGCAAAGTAGGGGATTGCAAGGACGTTGCCACGCTCATGATTGCGCTGTTGCGGGAATACGATATTCCGGCCTGGTACACCTTGGTCAGTACCCATTCTTTTAGCAACAAAGAGATGCGCCCGAGTATTTATGCTTTCAACCACGCAATCATTGCTTATGAATTGAAAGACAAACAGTTGCGTTTTGCTGACCTCACTACGGACTATTTTCCGACAGGTATTTTGCCCTCCGGCGATTCGGATGCCTGGGGACTGATCATTCGCGAGGGCGAAACGCAGGTGCGCCGCCTGCCCAATCATGCGCTGGATCCGGAAAAAAGCCGGATCGACATCGATGCGACGGCTATGCTGGACCAGGAAGGCAATTTGCAGGTAGATCTGCGCACCGTGCTACTTGGCACGGCCGCCGGTCACTGGCGGGAGTTGCTGCAACGCGCCAATGCGGCCGACCGGCAAAAACTGCTGACCGAATATTTCAGCGGAGGAGTGCTTACCCACCTCAACCTGAGCGGGTACGAATGCCTCAATCTGGACAGCATCAATGCGCCGCTGCATACCCGTGTGCAGATAACCGCCTACAACCAGTTGGATCGCGTTTCAGGACTTTACATCATGCCCCTGCCTTTGCCACTCAGTACGCCGACCCAAAAAACGCTTTTCAGCGCTAAAAGGTACAATGACCTGGACCTGGATGCGCTGTTTGAACTGACACCCGTTCAGGAAAACGTAACATTGATATTGCCCGAAGGCTATCAATTGGCAGAAATGCCCGCCAACCAGCAGTTTGACAGCCCGTTCGGACAATACACCCTTTCCTTTGAAAAAACGGCTGCCGGATTGCACATCCAGCGCCGGGTACAGTTTAAACAGCGATTTGTGGAACACGCAGATTTTCAGGAGTTAAAAAAGTTTTACCTCCGTATGCTCGACGCGGACGACCTACTGCTGGCGCTGAAGAAATAGATGCATTGCCTGCGGGAAAACAGAAGATAATTATCTGTTTTTTGCCAACTCCGTGTGAAAGAATCTATTTTTCATTTGGAATCAAATTTTATTTCTTCTTTTGCAAAGCAAACAAGCTTTGCAAACACTCCGTATTGGAGCATTTTTTCCTGATAAATAAGACCTAATCCGTATGAAAAAAATCTACAAATTTTTGATTTTCAACATTTTGTGTGCCCTCTGCATAGGTTTGAGTTCCTTGAACGCTCAAACAACCATACGGGGCAAGGTTGTCGATGCCGAAAGCGGAGAAGAACTTATTGGAGCGGCAATTGCCGTTGTCAAAGGCGGCGCTGGCGGTGCAGTCACCAATTATGAAGGCGAGTTCAGCCTGAAAGTGGACGCATTTCCTGCTACACTTAAAATATCCTACACCGGCTATGCCACGCAGGAACGGGATATCACAAGTGACGAGCGCGTCGAAATTCGAATGAGTTCGAGTTCCATTATCATTACGGAAGCCGTGATACGCGGCCAGCGTATCGACGACAAACAAAAAGCGGCGCCGCTGACGGTCGAGAACCTCGACGCGATCGCCATCAAAGAAACGGCGGCCGTGAGTTTTTACAACGGGCTGGGCAACCTGAAAGGGGTGGACATGACGACCGCCAGTCTGGGTTTTACCGTTATCAATATGCGGGGTTTCAACTCCACCAGTCCGGTGCGTTCCCTGCAAATTATTGACGGGGTAGACAACCAGGCGCCGGGTCTGAACTTTTCCCTGGGCAATTTCCTGGGCTCCAGCGAACTGGATGTCAACAAAGTAGACCTCGTTGTAGGCGCCAGTTCGGCGTTTTACGGCCCCAACGCTTTCAACGGCGTGATTTCCATGGAGTCCAAAAATCCGTTTCTCCACCGCGGACTTTCGGTTTCGCTGAAAACGGGCGAACGCAACCTGCTGGAAGGCGCATTTCGGTTTGCAGATGCCATCAAAAACAAAGCAGGACATCCCGTTTTTGCGTATAAACTCAACTTTTTTGGTCTGCGCGCCGATGACTGGGTAGCCGATAATTACGATCCGATTTCGGAAGCGGAAGGCAACCAGTTCTTTACGGCCGCACAAAACCCCGGCGGCTGGAATGCCGTCAACATTTACGGCGACGAATATGCCGGCAGGTTTACTTCCACTTACGATGCGCGTGCGGGTTTGAACAGTTTTCACCGCCAGGGTTATAAGGAAATAGACGTGGTGGACTACGATACCAAAAATGTGAAAGCAGGTATAGCGCTGCATTTTCGCCTGAATCCGGCCAAAGAATTTGAATCGCCGGAATTGATCCTTGCATCCAACTACGGTACGGGTACAACCGTGTACCAGGGCGATAACCGTTTCAGCCTGAGGGGTATACAATTTTACCAGAACCGGATAGAACTGCGGAAAAAAGACAAGTATTTTATCCGGCTGTACTCCACCAACGAGGATGCAGGCCGCTCATACGACCCGTATTTTACATCGCTCAAAATGCTGGAAGCATCCAAAACCAACCAGCAATGGCAGCAGGATTATGAGTTTTGGTGGGTACGCAATGACCTCGGCGCTGTATTTAATAAAATGAAAGCGGCAGGATATGGCCCGCCGGACAACTTCAACGCATTGCAGCAATGGCAACAGGATAACATCGCTACGCTGACAGATTACCACCAGCAGGCGCAGGCGTATGCCAACCTGGCCAATGCCTCAAGTAATACGGTGCCGTATTTTGAACCTGGAACCGCCCGTTACGATTCTCTTTTTGATGCCATAACGAGCCGCAAAAACAACAGCACCGAAAACGGCACTTTGTTTTATGACAAATCTGCGTTGTACCACGCGCATGGCGAATACCGTTTTAAACCCAAATTCCTGAACGAATGGGTGGTGGGCGCTAATGTTCGTTTGTACCGGCCCAGTTCGGACGGCACTATTTTTAGCGATTCGCTGGGCGCCCAAATCAAAAACTCCGAATGGGGCGCATACACCGGTATAGAAAAGCAGGTGGGCAACTTCAAGTTCTCGGCGACCGTACGGGTGGACAAAAACAAGAATTTCGACTACCTGGCTACGCCTGCGGCATCTATCGTCTGGACGCCCCGCGAAAACAATTACCTGCGGGTTTCTTTCTCTTCAGCCATCCGCAATCCGACACTCACTGACCAATACCTGAACCTGCGCGTAGGCCCGGCCACGCTGATCGGCAACCTGAACGGTTTCGACAGCCTCATTACCCTGGAGTCGTTCAACCGTTACCGGGACAACACGACTGTGCCACTGGATTACCTGAACATAGACCCAATCCGTCCGGAAAAAGTAAAAACATTCGAGTTGGGTTACCGCACCACGCTGTTCAACCGCATTTACGTGGACGCCGGCTATTACTACAATATTTACAACGATTTTATCGGGTATAATATCGGCCTCACCCTGCCATTTGAACGGACCTTGCTTTTCCCGCCGGATACCTACATTTACTTCCCGGTTTTTCAAAAACTTAAGGTATATCGGGTAGCGTCCAATGCTTCGCAAACGGTTACTTCTCAAGGCATTGCGATCGGGCTGAATTACTATTTCCTGAATTATTTCATGGTACAGGGCAATTACAGTTGGAACAAACTCAATACCGCTGAAACCGACCCGATCGTGCCGGCATTCAACACCCCGGAACACAAATTCAACCTCGGTTTTTCCGGCCGCGATATCAAGACCTGGGGTAAGAATACATTCGGATTCAATATCAATTACAAATGGATCGACAACTTCACATTTGAAGGTTCGCCGCAGTTTACCGGCTTGATTCCATCCTACGAATTGCTGGACGCACAGGTCAATATGAATTTCCCGAAAATACATTCTACAATCAAACTGGGCGCATCCAATTTGCTCAACAACAAACAATTTCAAACCTACGGAGGTCCACGTATCGGACGAATGGCTTACCTTTCGCTGGTATATGATTTCCGTGAAAAATAAACGTTTCCCGTCAAAGGGAGTTGGATTTTACAAGGAATCAATATTCATTTCCTATGTTTGAAATGATATTAGTATAGCTAAATTCGACACCCTTACAATTTCATTCATTTAACCTGCTAAACTTTTTTAACCATGCAATTAGCAAAATTACCCATCCTTCTCCTCCTGTTGTTCGTTTTTGGAGTTAAGGTATCGGCCCAAGACCGTTATCTGGACCAGGTATTTACCCAGGCCAGCAAAACAACAGCACTCTATGGCTCTAACTTTACTTTTTTACCATTGCTTCAAGGCGGTCACTTTACCCGTCAGCCGCTGCAAATGCAGGTGTACACGCCTGTTGGCGATACGGAAACAGCCCGCCCGCTGATCATCTACCTGCACACGGGCAACTTTTTCCCGTATCCTGCAAACGGCTCCTGCGGCGGTTTGCTGACCGACTCTGCTAACGTTGCATTTGCAACGCAACTGGCCAAAATGGGTTATGTTGTGGCAGTTGCGGATTACCGTTTGGGCTGGAATCCATTTTCTACCCAGGAACTGATCCGTCGTTTCACCCTGATCAATGCCGCTTACCGCGGTGTGCAGGATGTACGCGCTTGTATCCGCTACTTCCGCAAAACCGTTGCGGAACAAGGCAACCCATGGGGTGTCGACCCGGACAAAATTGTCGTCTGGGGACAGGGCACCGGTGGCTATTTGTCATTGGCTACGGCGTACCTGGATGATTTTGGTGAAATCTACACTACTGCCGACCCGAATAAATTCAAACTGCCAGTAGCACCTGGTGTCTTTATCCCTATGGTGCAGGAGAATTACAATGGCGACGTTTACGGCGTTCAAGCCGCTCCAGGTGTTGTAGATGCTACATATAACGCTATTTCTGGCTTCCCGCTCGGCGATACTATGTATGTGCAGAATCACCCCGGTTACAGCTCCGAATTCCATTTGGCAGTCAATATGGGCGGCGCTTTGGGCGATAGTTCCTGGATGAATGCTGGCGACGTTCCGCTCATTTCCTACCACGTTCCTTCTGACTTTTTCGCACCATGTACAACAGACATCCTGAACGTGCCTACACTCAATGGCCCTCAGCCTGTTGTGGAAGTATCCGGTTCCTGCGATATGCAGGATATTGCTGCCGATTTGGGTCTGAACGAAATTTTCAATACCATTCCAGCCGGTTTCGATCCTTATGGCGATATTTCTATCAGCGATAAAAACGGCTTTTATCCATTTGTCGGTACGCCGAACAATACGTCTGCACCCTGGGAATGGACGCCTACTGATTTTCTACCTGCGCCTGCCGCTACTGCCGGTTGTAATACCGATGGTGTTGTGGCACACGCCTATATCGACACGATCATCGGCTACTTCGCGCCACGTGCCTGCGTTACGCTCGGACTGGGTTGTAACTTTGTAAAAACCGTTGAATTGAACGAACTGGAGTTGGGTCTGCAGGTTGCACCTGTTCCTGCTTCCGATGCCGTGACGTTCCAGACCAAAGAAACGCCTATCCGTCAGATCTATGTATATGACTTGAGTGGCCGTTTGGTAAAAGCACACACTGGTATCAATAACAATGTATTCCAGATGCAGCGCAACAGCCTGCAGAACGGTATGTATATTGCTGAACTGCGTTTTGACGGCGGTTTTGTGAAACGCAAAATTGTGTTCAATAACTAGAGTAGTTATTCGTTATTAGTTATTGGTTATTAGTGCTGATAATCAAGCATTTATTACCAACTAAAACGAATATCGAAGTAGTACTTGGAAATATAAATTGATGATCCCGAATTTTTCAGCAATGAAGAATTCGGGATTTTTGTTTGGTGCTAAATGCCATTGGGGCGTTGCGTCAGTGGTGGTTGTCTCAAAAGTATCGAACAAGAAAAAAGAACCAAGTTTTATTTTTATGGGGTGCTAAACATGAGACATCCCGAATTTTTGTACTGATGCTATTGGTCAAGTTTTTCACTTCATCCAGGGTGATGTGAGCCGCCTGGGCCGTCGTTGTGCGTCCCCGCCAACGACAAATAAGCACCCAAACCGGGCATATTAATCCTTTATTTTGCCTGAAATTCAACATAACTTGCTGTTGGCGGGGACGCGCAACAGCGGCAGAGGCACCTGTGCTTCGATTTTGCAGGGAAATAAAATTCGGGACGACTGCTGTTTCTGGTAACAAAAACGAGATAAAAATTTGTGCCATTTCTGATTCCGGACCTTAAAAGACCTCCACCACTTAATGCCCATTGAACCACAGCCATAAAATGCGACATTTGACACCATGAATCGCCTTTTCTTCTTCTTATTCACATCGCTTCTTGTTTTGCATCTCAACTGCCGCCAAACGCTGCAGCGCACAGTTACCCCCGCTTTTTACCACTGGCAAACTACCTTGCAAATCACACCTGAAGAAAGCGCTTACCTCGATTCTATCGGTTGTAAAAAACTGTATATCAAAATATTAGACGTTGGCGTGAATGAAATTTCCGGTGCAATAGAACCCTATTCCCGCCTGGAAATAAAGGATACCATAGTGCTGCATCAACGGGAGATTGTTCCTACTGTTTTTATCACCAATGCCGTTTTTAAAAACATCAGCGCTGAAAAAACGGATTGGCTGGTGGGGAAAATAACAGAAACGGTAAAGGCATCGCCACTTCAGCCCTTTCAGGAATTGCAATTCGACTGCGACTGGACCGGAAGCACCCGTCAGGCGTTTTTTCGTTTTTTACAACAAATGAAAAAGGCGTTGCCGGATACCCGATTGAGCGCTACCATCCGCTTGCACCAGTACAAGTTTCCTGAAAAAACCGGTGTGCCGCCCGTCTCGCGTGGCATGCTGATGTTTTACAATACCGGCGACATCGAATCAGAAACGACTGGAAATTCAATTATCGACCCGAAAGATGCGCTGAAATATGTGCAGGGCGCCCCTGCCCGCTTCCCGCTTCCACTCGACCTGGCGCTGCCGGTTTTTTCCTGGACGCTGGTGTACCGCGAAGGTGCATTCTGGAAAATTATCAACGGCGTGCCCGATGATTTGAAAGATACCGCGCGCTTTGAAGTGCAACCCGCCAATTCGGCGCATTTGCAAGTCCGCCAAGCCACTTTCCTTTCCGGCCATTATCTTCGCCCCGGCGACCACTTGCGCGTGGAAACGGTACCGCCTGGCTTATTGCTGGAAACGGCGCAACTGGCCGCCCGGGTAGACCTGGCTGAAAATACCACTTTGGCGTTTTTTCACCTGGATGCTACCGTTATGAAGCATTATTCCCCACAACTGATCGATTCTGTATGTCAACAAATATGTTTTCCGGAAAAAAACTGACCCAGTCCTTCGGGTTGAAAATCCGCATCGTTCTGTGTGGCTTTCTCGTGTTCGTGGGCACTGCCTTCGATCCGCCCGCTCCGGCAGATGCACCGGCAGGCAACTGTTCGCCCGATGGAAAAACATTTTACGGCTACACCTTTTTGCATCCCGATATTTTGACCAAAAAAGAGGTTTTTGCGCCTTATTTTTTGAAATGGGAAGATTATTACGACCGCTATTATTTCAACCTCGACCTGCAAAAAGAAGAAAATATAGAGGAATGGAAAGAGCGGTTCTGCGATTATGCCGCTACAAAAGACATTGATTTTCTGGTGTATGAATCGGATATCCACGACCTGGCGGGATTGTACAACGCTGCATCCGATCCGAAAAAAAGAACGCCGCTGCCGTACCGCCTGGCCGGCAATTCATTTGCGGAAGTGATTGCCCTGAACAGTTGTGTGGAGCCGGTTTCGTACCTCATGTTTGCCAAAAAATGCGAACCGTATGTAGTGCCGCGCGGCGATGGCTGGACCACTGCCTATCGGGATACGGCCTCCATGTACATGCTCAT
>JADLCC010000056.1 GCA_020847425.1 Saprospiraceae bacterium | reverse complement strand
TCGCGGCCCCGTAAACGTCACCACATACACATACACGCCGGCGGGTGAAAATGCGCCCGTATTCATTTGCCGGCCATTCCAGTCTTCCGTGGGATCGTCGGTTTCAAACACCTTTTCGCCCCAGCGGTTCCAGACACTCATATTGAAATTGGTTGATCCTTCGAGGAAACCTTTGCCTAAAAAACCGTCGTTGGCGCCGTCGCCGTTGGGAGTGAATGCATTGGGCATAAACCAGCGGATTTCCGGCCGGATATCCAGGTACTTTGTCAAAGAATCCTTGCAGCCCCTGGGATGGGTTACAATCAACCGGATTTTCATCAAACCCGTATCCGGAAAGGTGAAACTGGGGTTTTGGAGGTTGGATGTGGCATAACGGTCGAATTGCCAGTTCCAGCGATTGGCTTCCAGCGATAAATCTGTGAAATCAACTGTACTGTTCAGGTTGCTCAGCAAACTATCCGGATCGAAGGTGAAATCGGCGGTCGGAGAAGGTTCTACCCGGATCAGACTGGGATAAAAATCGGAGATAAAACAACCGATTGGGGACGTAATCGCCACGCTGACATCGTACACACCTTCCTCCGTATACGTGTGCGTCGGGCTGATCACACCACTGCTCTGGGCGCCGTCGCCGAAATCCCATTTGATATCATAGGTGCTGTCTATGGGCGTTGAAAGGTTGTTGAACGTAATGACACCAGGCACACAACCGAGGTAACTGCTGGGTTCGATAATAATGAGCGGCGGCGCCGGGAACCAGTTGACGAGTTGCAGGGTATCGTCCGAACAGCTGTTTTCGTCGGTGACGCGCAGCCGAACGGGGTGATTGCCCGGAAGACCGTACAGGTAATCTGGATCCTGCAACGAAGAAGTACCACCCGGCACGCCAAAATTCCAGTTCCATTTGTTGATCATGCCTTCGCCGGTTGACAAATCCGTAAAAGAAACGGGGCCCGCTATGCAGGTATCATAAGCGAAACTGAAATTGGCCTCGATTTTCGGGAAAATATTCAGCGAAATATAAGCCGTATCGCCACAAATATCTCCAGGATTCAGGTACAAAGTACCGGTGTAAAAACCTGTATCCGGGAAAACCACCGTAGGGTTCCAGTCTTCCGTGTTGCTGTATGGCGCGCCAGGTATATCGAATTTCCATTCAAAATTGGTAATATTTTGTTCTTGCTGGCTCTGATTGATAAATGTGACGGCGTTGCTGCCGCAGGAGATCAGCACATATCGTCCGGGGCCTGCTATCGAATCTTCCTGGATATCCGCAACCACTGTCGGGCTGCAATCCGCGACATTGAACTGGAATTCCCGCTTGATGGTGGATAACAGCACACCATTTCGGAATTCCTGCACACAAATACCCACGACATATTGCCCCAGTTTGTTGGGGGTTCCGGTGATTTCGCCTGTTGTCGAGTTGATGTTGACCTGTGGATTTCCACCCATGGGATTGCCAGGCGTGTAGGTTGGTACTGCAAAAGGGACGTTTTCAAAAGGGGGGGCACAGGGCGGAGTCGGCACAGCCCCGATACAGGAAAACAGGGCGTTTCCAACAGTAATATTGCCGCCACCATCAAAAGGACTACAAAAACTGTAGACCAATTGGTCGCCTTCCGGGTCGGTGGCGCCATGGTCGAACTCCAGGGGGAAGTTTTTACAAATAATGATGGGGGGGAAGTTGTCAAAAGTTGGACTGTCATTGAACAGTTGCTGGGCGGCCGGCGTGATTTCGATCATATAAGTCGCTCCCACATCGCCCGGACTGACAATATTGCTGATACTTTCATTGCGGCAACATCGTTGGTACACCAGGAAATAACTCAGGTTGCTGACCGGTAAATTCACCGTGAACGTATAAATGGCCTGTTCCACGCATACAAAAGGTATGTTTTGCACACAATTCGGGGTATCAGGTATTAGGCTGGTCGCCGTTTGTATGTTGACGGCAAAAGTGGAGAACTCCGTATTGTTGGTGTAGGTGCCGCGATAAAAGGCAAACTGAGCCGGATCGTCGAACTCTGCACCGGAACCGTTGCAGTCGCGGTACACTTTCATGGTGAATCTGAACCTGCGCGTTGTGCTGTCTGGGCCGATTCCCAGACATTCATACGTAATTTCACCACCTATGATATGCCGGGCTTCAACTGCCAATGGCATGAGAATTGCTGCCAGGAGGGTAATTAAAACGGGCAAAATGCCGTGCCGAGTTATTTGTTTCATGTTTAATTTTTTCCAGTAAGAATGGATACAAACACCTTTCGGGATTCCTTCGTACCTTATTGGTTTAATGTGCTTTTTTGCTTTTTGCAATTTTGCCTTTTAACTTTCTGCGGGTTTTTGCTGTAAAAGTCTGACTTTTGCCCGGCCAATTTAAGGCTACAAACGAATACTAACTCCAATTGTTTGTTTATGTTCCTGCTACGAGACGACATTTCAGATATTGCTGCCATTTTAGAAAAGGGCGGAACCATATGTTATCCTACAGATACCATCTGGGGCATCGGTTGTGATGCTTTAAACGAAGCGGCGGTTGCCCGCATTTCCACCATTAAAGGCCGAACGCCCGAAAAAGGCTACGTATTGCTGGTTTCCGACCTAGATATGTTAAAACGATATGTCCCGAAACTCAATCCCCGGCTGGAAACATTGCTCGCATACCATACCAGACCATTGACGATCATTTATGAACGAAACGTTGGGTTGCCTGCGTATGTAAAAGCGCCTGACGGCTCCGTGGCCATCCGCCTTCCACAGGATGAATTCTGTCAAAAACTGATTGCAGCGCTCGGAAGGCCACTGGTCAGTACCTCGGCGAATAAAAGTGGTGAGCCTTTTCCGGCTACTTATGGCGGCATCAGCAGCGAAATCCTCGGGTCAGTTGACTACGTGGTGAAGTACCGGCAGGATGATAGAGAGCCGCACGAACCTTCTTCTATTGCGAAACTGGACCGGCACCTGGAACTGGAGTTTTTGAGGGATTGAGGTTTTTGACCTCGGAGGGACAGGTTTAACCAATCATATAGATCACCCTGGCTGCCAAGGTCCAACTCAATCCATCGACCCGTAATGGCAGGGACGCCTTCAGGTTCAGGCCAATTTTTTTTGTAAAATGGTATGTCGTGCCGGCTTGCAACTGGAAAGCGTCTTTATCGCGATACACAATTTGGTTACTCACGTTCGATTGCTCGATATCCTCCGCGTGGTAACCGATAAGCCTGGTGTAGGCTACGCCTAAATTCAGGTTCCAGTCATGAAATTGATCTTTTTGGAATATGCCGATGAGCCAATCGATGTGCAAAGGAATTTCAAGATGGTTGAGTCTTATTTGGCCATATTGCAAAGGAGGGTAGGATTCCGGCAAAATGTATTCGCCGTTTTGACTGAATAAAAACTCCATGCCGAGTTGTCCGTGTTTGGAAAACCTGAAAGTTCCCATCACACCAGTGTTCAGGCCGAAATAATCTGTAATGCTATTTCCTTCCAGTTCTGAAAAATTCAGTCCGGCGATGATGCCTGCGTCAAATCTTGATTGCTGGGCAAATATTCCGTTGAAAATCAAAGAGATATAAAGGTGGATTGTTAAAAGTAATATCTTTTTAGTCATGTGTAAATGCAAATGATGGTAAATTTGAATCATATTTTGGCGAGTCTTTAGTTCATTGTAAATAACTTTGGACTGTGATGTGAGAAATACAGCCGCAGTTGCCTGGAGCACACTACTAGACATTTTTAAGCCTGGGCGAAAAACCGGTACGCTGGAACGCTGTTCCGGCACCGAAAATCGCCAGGCATTGCCAGAACAGCGTTCCAGCGTACAAAAATGTCCAGTAGTGTGTGCTTGGAGTTGTATTGCCTGTTCTCCAAAATCCATAAAATGCTTGCATATCAACACCGATAACCAATAACTGATAACCAATAACTTTTGTAGTACTTTTCGCCCCGAAACAATCCAATGGAGTACCCTCCGGCCATGAAAAACTTTATCCTTGCCCTCTCGGTTTTGCTTTTTGCCGCCCATGTTGCCTGTGACAGGACGCCTTTTTCCCGTCCTGTCAAGTATGTTGCTTACGTTGGATTCAATTACCTGAATGCGGCGAAGGACAGCGCGAACAACTACCTCGACTCCCTCTATATCGTCTCGCTGGAAGCCTACCTGTTACGCATCAATGCGCACAGTACCCCAGCGCCGTACCCTGTAGAATTTAGGTTAAAAACATACCAATGCGACTACAATCCGGACACAATTCCACTAATTTACCAAAGCATCGCAGCCGACACGAATATTGCGCTGGTGATTGATAATACCTGGGGGCGCTACATTCGCCTGGCTGCGCCTGTTATACGCGACCAACTGCCGGTGATCTCGATGAGCGCCGACCAGAACCGGCTCGATTTTGGGAAAAACGCCATTTTTCTGCAACCCAATGACCCGCAACCCAATTACTTCGTGCAGTTCATCGACAAAGTGCTGAAAAAGAAATCCGTAGGTTTTGTCACCGAATGCGACTATTTGTTGCACAATCTTTTCCTGGAAAGCCTGAACAAAAACAAGTTTCAATACGATTCCGTCTGTCTCTGGCAACGCAGTTATATCCGGAACCGGGAAGTGCCGAAAGACTCCGTGGTGGTGATGGAACGCTACTTGAAAAGGATGCTGGAAAAGCCGCAACCGGAAATAATTCTGTTGAATACGCATACGGGTTACGGCGATTCGATCATGCGTTTTCTGGAGCGCAGCACCCTGCCGCCCAAAACCTTTGTAGGCATCTCCACCGATTTGAAAGACCAGGAACTGGAAAAAATTTCACGGGAAAAAGGCCATACGTTTATCCGCTATGTCGCAGCCGATGAAGCGCTCCCGGAAGATGTGTACCGCGATAAACAGGAAATCAAAAAACGGTTTGCCAAACCTTTCCGCAACCGCGAACCCAAAAAGGAACGTCAGGCGGACAGCAACCTGCGCCGATGTTTCGACGCCATGAATATTTTTGAAATTGCCCTGCAAAGCAATTGTACCGACCGAAGCTCCCTGCTGGCTTTTTTTAAAGGACTACAAAACCGCAAAATCTCCAGCAATGATGATTTATACGAGTTCGACAGCCTGCTGATCCAGCGGAAGGACCCGAGTTTCGACCAGGTACACGGCGGTAAAACGCGTAGTTGTCCCACACAGATCAATACCTATGGCGAACCTATCGCCAACCTGCGCGTCGGCATCGACGTGATCGATATCAACGACATTGACGTGCGCAAAAACACCTTCGACTGCAACCTGCTGTACTGGGTGATTGCCGATTCGCAGTACATCAAAAAAGAAGGTTACATCGACTTCAGCAATATCAGTTCCGAAGAAGCCAACCGTTATTTGATCGCGGAGGAAAAAGACAGCAATTACGTCGTACGGATTTACCGCATTAGCGGAAAATTCCTGGGTAATTTCAAATCGTTTAAATTCCCGTTCGACCGCCACGAACTAAAAATCCCTATTGCAGCACTCAGTTCGAGCAACAAGATCAGGATCAGTTTCGACTACAGTCGCCTGCAAATCAACGATAAAATAAAGGATTTTCAGTTCAATGACTGGGACACCAATGAATACTTCGTGACGCTCGACAACCAGTTATCCAATGCACTCGGCTCCCTCGACAAGGTGACTTTCGACCCCAGCGACAAGGCCAAGTACCTCGAAAATTACAGAAGCCTGAATGTGCACCTTGGGGTGAGCCGACAGCCATGGGGCGCGATTATCCTGATCATCATGCCGTTTCTGATGTTCAGCGCCCTGCCGATTTTTATGCTGTTTTTCCACAAGGCCAGTTTTGAGGAAGTCGGTGAACTCATTATAACTTCATTCCTCGCCACAGTGGCATACTCCATCAACCTGGTGCAGATTTCACCGGCCACCGACTCCATGAACCTGGCTTACATCTTCCTGATGCTGACCCTGGGTATTAACTTTTTCTGCTTTATTTATGTGACGATTATTGACCGGCAGAAACGCCCCAAACCGGTATCAGGTGAATTGTTAGAAGAGGAGGAAGAACCGCAAAAGCGCCGGTTCAGTATGTTAAAGGTCTGGATGCCGGTTTTGTTGTTGCTGGTGTTTTTGATGTTTTTATATATGGTGTTTGGGTGATTTTAGCCAGGATCCGGTCGAATTGAAAATCAAATTGCTCTACTCGCTTCGTACCGTTTTGTCAGGTAGTTTGCCACAATCAGATTCGGCACCCAACACAACCACGCCACTATAACATATGCCGTTTCAAAATCATGAAACACTGCAATCAAAAAAGGCAGCCACAAACGGAGCGTAACGGCGGCAAAACAGGCGGCGTAACTGTAAACCATCCATTTCCGGTGTTCATCCACTTGTTTTTTTCGGATCAATACATACGCCTTCAGTGTTGTAAAAAACCAAATGACACCCAGACTGATAAAACCCGCCGCAGCAACAATACCGCCCGTTGCATAAAAGCCGATACCAAGACCGGCAGTTGCGCTCAGTACCGCTCAAACCACATAGATCTTTCCCAAAAGCCTGTGGAACGGCAGGTTTTTGTTTCTGAAAGCGGCGCTGAATTGAGACCAACCCGTCAACAGGGACAGGCCGCCAAAAATGATGTGGGTATAAAAACCGGCATTCCAAAACACATTGGCCAGCAGTTCGGCGCTTTTGTTGCTCAATAACCCGAACTCCCGATCCACTAAAAAATAAATGGCCGGATAGAAACCTATGGTAATTGCCAGGAATACGAAAATTGTCCAGCGTACTTTTTTGAACATTTTGTAATGGTTTAATTCAAGTAGAAAAAAATGAACACGGCTAAAACGGATTAGACATGGATATATGGTTTTTCTTAAAAATCCGTGTCTAATCCGTTTTATCCGTGTTCATTTTAATCAATCGTGGAAGATCCCAATCTTACTGTGCATCCCAAAAATAAAGATCATATGGCAGACCGATGGGTAGAGTAGGGTATTCGGACAAACGGATACAGGCGAAAATAGCGGCGGCAAGGGCTGCGGCCATGAAGAGGGTTGTTTTCATGTGCTACATTGGTTCGTGGTATATAGAGCGTGTCGAACCGCATTGGGCGATTCCGGGCCAGGTGGGATTAGCGGACGAAATTATTGTTTAATTTAATATGGAGGTTATTTTTTCGGGCAAAATATTGTCAAATGGAACACGTAGTTTGTTTTTTAAACACATAGGCACATAGAACACATAGTTTAGAGTACTCATGCTATGTGTTCTATGTGCCTATGTGTTTAAAAAACAAACTACGTGTTCAAATAAACAACTTATGACAATGCGCCGAATACTTCGCTTTACCTGCTATTCCCTGTTGGTATTATTACTAACCTGGATTATCGCCATGCAATCAGGATGCATGGATATGCGTACCCCGAACAGCGCCTGGGCAGAGCAATTGCGGGCTAAAGGTCAGGTGCTTGTGCCACAATTCCTTGATGTTGCCAGTAGTACCGGCCGCAGTATCCATGCCGTTGCAGTTATCACTGTCGACTCACTGCCCTGGGTTTTTATGCTGCATGGCTCACCGGGTTCTGCCGATGCGTACCTGGACTATCTGGCAGATACCAGTCTGAGTCACCAGGCCAATCTGGTGGCAATAGACCGCGCGGGATTCGGGTATTCCGATTATGGCAAAGCGGAAACTTCATTGCAGCGCCAGGCGGCAGATGTAAAAGCGGTGGCGGATCGGCTGGCGCCCGGACGAAAAATTTTGCTGGTAGGTCATTCCCTGGGTAGTCCGGTTATTTTTCGTTTTGCCATGGATTATCCCGATCAGACCGCAGGGATAGTCAATGTCGCAGGATCGGTTGACGCCGGTCTTGAGCCGCATCCCTGGTGGCAGTCGGTGCTTGATGTGCCGCCCATGTCGTGGTTGTTGCCGGGTTCCTTTTGGGCCAGCAACCATGAAATCAGGTACCTGGCGCCCGAATTGAAATGGATGGAGCCATTATGGGCCAATATTCGTTGTCCCGTAGAAATTGTACATGCACAGGACGATAGCCTGGTGCCGGCCGGCAATGTTGATTTTTGCAAAAAAATGCTCGTCGGAGCAGCAAATGTAAAAGTTAATCTGCTTCCGACGGGCGATCATTTTATTCTATGGAGCCGCAGGGATGTGGTGATTGAATCGATAGTAGAACTGCTGAAAGGGTAAAAAATGCCGTTCAAAATGGCTTTGGCGCATTTTTGAATTTTTTGTACTTGCCGGTCAACTGACCGATAAAATACACAACCGGCATGATCACTTTTTTGACAAACCCCGGAATTTCAGGAGCATCGTACTCGCGATGGTAACGACAAAGCAGGTATGCGCCGTCGAACATTTCGGGTTGTTTGTTTTCACCCCGGTTTAATGCTGAATAGAGTGAAGAGAGGTAAAAAACCACGTTTTCTGCCGGGTCTATCCATCCGCTAACGTGTAATTCATCATCGCCCGCATTCCAGAAGCGATGCGGTACGCCTCGTTTGAATGTTACACTGTCGCCTGGACCGCCATAACAGGGTTCTTCGCCCAGAATTTGGTAACCGATTTTCCCGCTGAGGACGGTCACGCCCTCATCCTGACGCAAGTGAACGTGCATGCCCGGCCCAGCCATAGGTTTGCAGAAGCCTTCGAGTATCAGGCGATTACCTTCCATACGCAGGAAGTTGATTTTTTCGCCGTATTTGGTTTCAATGGTAAGTGGAAGTTGGTATTGCATATCGCTAGATGTTTATATGTTTTAAAGCCCAGGCGGGAGGTTCACTTTTTTGGCTGCTCCTGACAATTTTGCAATGGCTGCACCAATGCCTAACAGTATGTTTTGCAAACTGACCGGCATGCCGGCAAACCGGTATTCATTCCGCAATTTGTAGAAAATATACATGGCGGGGAGCACGGACATTTTATCCCAGTCTCCTCCATTTTTCATGGCATCTTCTCCTAGTGTTTGGAGCATCCATTCTGTGTTCAGCGCCGGCTCATACCAGAACTTAGCGACAAGCGGTTCCGTTTGGCTGCCGTTTTTGAAAGTGTGATTCTCATCTGCATGAACAATGATCGTATCGCCAGCATTGGCAATCATTTCTTTGCCGTTCACTATGGCCACCATTTGACCGCTAAGGATTTCAAACCCTTCCAATTGCCTGGTGTGGGCGTGTGCGCCAGGCCCTTTTTTCCCGGCGCCAAGGGTCAATATTCCTTCGCTTCGCTTTCCTTTGGTTCGTTCGCGGGCGTCCGTGAATTCTAGTTTTTCTCCAATTTTGTGGAGATCAATGGTTTTTTTTAAAACAGGATCGGCTGTTTCGTATTGATCAGGTGTTTCCTCCTGACATGCTGTCATGGTATTTGTATTGTTTTGGCGGCCAGGTAGCCAACCCATTTTATTTGGCATAACTAAGATGTTTTTCATGTGGAGGGAAAAGGTGGAGGTAGTTTTATGAGGTTAAAGAAGGATGAGGAATGAATGAAACGGCAATGATGTAATTTTCCTCTAATCAGGATGTAATTATCATTCCTCATTCCTCATTCCTCATCCCTCAATCTACCCGTGGGCACTTCGAGCGCTTACTTGTTCGTCGCAGGCATCTCCATCACGGGGGTCTGGCTGTCAAATACGATCAACCAGTTTCCGTTGGACCTGTGTGCAATCGTAGCGAACTTAGCCTTGCCACCGATCTGCTGGCCGCCTTTCAACTTGATGTCAGCAGTAACATCAGATACCAGAAGCACCAAATCTGAACCGAAAAAAGTAATGGCAGGTTTGGTCATGGACCACGATGGTTTGCCTTCGAGCATGGTTTTGAACTGTTCGTATCCTTCACGGATTGCTTTTATACCACTTATGCTGCTACCGTCAGGATATACTTCACAGGCATTTTCGGCGTAAAACGACCACATTTTGGCTTCGTCGCCCGATTCGTAGGCATTCCAGACAGCATCCCACATTTTAAGAATGGAAGCTTCGTCAGTGGAAGCGGTTTGAGCATTGACGTTGGAAAAGGAAAGGCTCACGAAGAGCAGGGTAATGGTGCTGAAAAGAATGTTTTTCATTGTTGGAAAAAGATTTTTGTGTGAGTTAAAAAGAAATTTGAATTTGGTTAAGTGACTATTAGTCAGCCGTTTGCGGATGTAATGCTACGTTTGATTTGATGACACAAAGGTGGGGACCGCTCAGGCAGTCAGTCATGCGCAGCATTGCGTAAAGTGGATACGCAGATCTGCGTATTTTCAGGAAAAAGGGGAGGTATTTGCCGAAAAAGCGCTCCGGCGTACCATTCAGACCAGTTTGTTCCGAACGGCAAACTGTACGAGGCCTGCAATACCGGGCACCTCCAGTTTATGGATAATATTGTTGCGGTGGGTATCTACAGTGCGGGGGCTGATAAAAAGTTGGCGGCCGATTTCGGCGCTGCTGAGGCCCCGGGCTACGAGTATCAGGATCTCGGTTTCGCGTTCAGAGAGCAAGTTGAGCAGTGTGGCTTCCGGGTTAGGTGCAGGTTTGGATAGTAAGGTAATTGTAACTTCGCTGGAAAAGTAAGTGCCGCCCGCTGCAACACGTCGGATGGCTTCGCTGAGTTCTTCCAGCGAAGTGTTTTTGAACAAAAAACCGTTCACTCCCTTTTCCACTGCTTCCTGTACGAGTTCCTTGCTTTGCAGCATGGTGAGCATGATCACTTTTACGCCAAAATAGTCGCGTTTGATCTCGACCGTTGCTTCAAGGCCGTTCATCACCGGCATTTCATAATCCAGTAATGCCACGTTCGGCCTGGCGCCGTTGCGGAGCAGTGTTATGGCTTCCTTGCCATTGGCGGCTTCCCCGACGATTTCCACACCGTCCAGTTCTTCGAGCAAAGCGCGAAAACCTTTGCGAACCAGGTGGTGGTCGTCGGCGAGCAGGATTTTTATTTTTTGTTCCATCTTGCCATTTCTAGTTATCCGTTATTAGTTATCCGTTATTGGTGTTGATAATCAAGTATTTATAAGAAATTTAATCTAAATTCATTCCTCATTCCTCATTCCTCATTCCTCATTCCTCATTCCTCATTCCTCATTCCTCATTCCTCATATCGGCACCCTCACCAACGCCACCGTACCATGCGGCTGATTGTTTTCAGTAAAAAACACGCCGCCCAGGGCGCCGGCCCGGCTCAGGATATTGAGCAGTCCCATACTGCCCATTGACCGGGCGTCTTCAAAATTGTAACCAACACCATCGTCTTCAACACGCAGAACCAGGTCGGGACCGGCAGTGTAAAGTTCGATCATAACTTTGGCTGCTTTGGCATGTTTGACGATGTTGTTGAGCAGTTCCTGCGTGATACGGTACAAACCGACGGCCGTTTTTTCGTTTAACTGAGCAGGCAGGTCGTGTACATGGAGCCTGGCTTCCAGCCCCGTATGTTGCAAAGTGTGGCGGAGCAGCAGTTCGAGGCTGGGCGCCAGCCCTTTTTGTTCGAGCACCGGAGGCGACATGATATGTGCGATACTGCGTATTTCGGAGCAGGAGGCGTCGAGTTGTTCACCCAGTTCTGCAAAATGCGGCGACTCTTCGGGATTTATTTTACCAACCCTGCGGGCCAGGGCATCGAAACCGAGTTTGAGTGCCACAAGTTCCTGGGCGATACCGTCATGCAGGTCTTTGGCGATGCGTTTGCGTTCGGCTTCCTGGGCTTCAATCACGGCGTTCAGTCCCAACTTTTGTTCCTGGATAACTGCGGCGTCCAATTCGGCTTTTTTGCGCAGCCGGAAGCGGTTGTAGAAGAGCCAGCCCAATACGGCAAAAGCCAGCAGGCTTGCCAAAAGGGTGTAATTGATGGTGTTTTTCCTGAAGATTTCACTTTGCTGCGCAGTGATCTGCAATTGTTGTTCGGCGATTTCCTTTTCTTTTTGCACGGTTTCGTACTGCACCTGGTATGCACTGATGCGGTCCAGCACATCGGCATTGAGCAGAGAATCTGCGTATTGTTTTGAAAGTTGTTTGTATTTTTTTGCCGTTTCATAGTCTCCCTGCAAACAAAACAAGTCGTTCATATTGCCGTACAACTCTTTCATCACAGCGTGTAACCCTGCGGGTTGGGCGATTGATTCCGCCTGTTTGTAATATTCCAGTGATGCTTGGAAACGGTGTTTTTGCATTTCGATAAGACCCAGACCTGTGTAGGACACCGATTCCAATTCCGGTTCCTGGATGGCCTTGTTCATCTCCAATACCTCGAGGTATGCTTGTCGGGCCGCATCCAGTTGTCCGTTATCCAGGTAACAATTGGCAAGATTCATGGTCGCAATCAGGGCGCCGACAGGGTACCCGAATTGAGTGAAATACTCCCGGCCTTTTTTGAAAAGAGCAATTGCATCTGCCTCACGGCCCAGGAGTACGTACACTTCGCCGAGGTTGACGCTGACGCGGCCTTTTTCAAAAAGGCGTTTGGGCATAAATTCAAGTAAATCTATTTCCTTCCGGAAAACCTGAACGGCCTCCTCAAATTTGTGCAGGTCTTTGTACGCCGCTGCAATGATTTCCAGGCCGTTGAGGATACCAACCGAATCCTTGATTTCTTCTGCTAACGATAATGCTTCTTGTGCAAACGGCAAGGCTTTGTCGGTTTGTCCCATGCCCGCATAAGCCGTGGCTTTGAATTCCAGGGATTCCAGTAGTTGTATTTTGTTGCTGTTTTTACGGGCAATACCTATAGCGCGTTCGAGGCAGGGCAGGCTGCTGCGTTTGTCGCCGGTATTCTGGTAGGCGGCAGCCAGGTTGTTGAGGCTGCGCACGATAAAAGTGTCATTGCCCAGTTTTTCCGCCTCGGCAACCGATTCCTGTGCATAATGGATGGATTTTTCCTTGTCGGCGCCGATGTAGGCCCGGCTGAGGTGCCGCAGTAATTCAACCCGTTCACGACCCTGCGATTGATCCAGAACCCGGAGAAGGGAATCTGCTTTGAAACGCTCCTGGGCGCAAAGGCCCTCCGTGACACAGAAAAAAAGGATGGCATAAATTGTCCTCATCGTATGTGGCTTTCTGGAGTATGCAGTTCAAAACAATATAATAGCAGTTCAAATGTAGTATTTTGATCTGTTTTTATTAAAAGCAATTTCACTACAACTTTTTTATCTGTACCCTGTTTGAAGGAAATTACTAACTTTGTCCGTTGCTTTTAGCAAAGTGCCTTTTATGAAAACCTTTTTCTCCTATTTCTTCCTCGTCATCATGACATTAAACCTGGCTATCCCCCTGGTGGAGCGGCTACAGGGAAGATATATGTACGAACTGACCGAGACGAGTTCGGACGATGCGGATGAAAAAGGCAAAACGGAAAAAGAAAAAGAGAAGGAAAAAGAATCGATTTCTTATTCCTGTGATCACGCCCTTCACCTGAAGGCTTACACCCTGGACAGGTTTAATAAATCATTGTTCCCTTCCAACGACCTGCCTGTTTCCGAACTTTTTGCTTCTCTTCCGGAATTGCCTCCCGAGGTATAATTCCGCTCCCTTTTTTCAGGTTTTACCCATGGTACCCCTTCTGTTCGAAGGGCCTCTTGTCGCCATTTGTATGCTTCCGTTGGGTTGCTAACCAAACGGGATGCCTGGGCAAAAAACTCTGTTCCCTTGTTTTTTTATTGAATTTACACATAGTGAAGCCCAAATGGGGTTTTTCGATGCTGTTTCTGCCCTATTCGGATTGGCACGATCAATCGTGCATGTATTAAACACACAAATACAAAATGAACAAAAAATCATCTTTTTTTAAAACAGACATCCAGGCTGGGGTAGTGGTTTTCCTGGTAGCGCTTCCACTTTGCCTGGGTATTGCATTAGCAAGTGGCGCGCCTCTGTTTGCGGGCATTATTTCCGGTGTCATCGGCGGTATCGTAGTGGGACTCCTGAGTAATTCACAACTCAGCGTTTCGGGCCCGGCTGCGGGCCTTACGGCTATTGTACTGGCTGCAATTAGTAGTTTGGGTACGTATGAAACCTTTTTGATGGCGGTAGTACTGGCTGGCGTGCTTCAAATGTTGCTGGGCTTCGTAAAAGCAGGTACCATTTCCAATTATTTCCCTTCCAATGTCATCGAAGGGATGCTTACGGCCATCGGTATCATTATCATACTCAAACAATTGCCGCATGCCATCGGATATGATGTAGACAATGAAGGTGACTTTTTCTTTATTGAAAAGGGGACGGGCCACAACACGTTTTCTGCTATTATTGATGCGATCAACTATTCACACCTGGGCGCCATATTTATCACGCTTGTTTCTCTGGGAATATTGATTGCCTTCAACAAAGTGGCTTTTCTGAAAAACCTGAAAGTAGTACCCGGCGCATTGGTGGCTGTTGTAACTGGCGTATTGCTGAATGAAGTGTTCAAGGCAACGGGTTCCAGCCTGGCCATTTCACAGGAACACCTCGTGAATCTGCCGGTACCCAAGTCTTTCGACGATTTTTTGGGCCAGTTTTCCCGCCCGGATTTCGGCACATTGATGAATCCGCAGGTATGGATCGTGGCGCTTACCATTGCCGTTGTAGCCAGTATTGAAACGCTTCTTTGTATTGAAGCAGCCGATAAAATGGACCCCATGAAACGCTACACCAATACCAATACCGAACTGTTTGCACAAGGCGCCGGCAATATTTTGAGCGGTCTGATCGGTGGTCTTCCGATGACCTCTGTGATTGTCAGAACATCGGCTAATATCAATTCGGGTGGTCGCACGAAAACGGCAACAGTCGCGCATGGCGCTTTGCTGCTGATCGCCGTTTTGAGTATTCCTACGGTGCTGAATAAAATTCCGCTGGCATGCCTGGCCGCCATCCTCCTGATGATCGGTTACAAACTGGCCAGCCCGACGGTTTTTAAACACATGTGGCAAAACGGCAAGTATCAAATGGTTCCATTTATCGTGACTGTTGTGGCGGTTGTTTTTACGGACTTATTAAAAGGTGTAGCCATCGGCCTCGTAGTGAGTGTTTTTTACATTTTGAGGGCTAACCTGAAACTGGCTTATTTCTTTAAAAAAGAAGAATACCACGAAGGGGAAGTGGTGACGATAAAACTGGCGCAGGAGGTGTCATTTTTGAACAAGGCCGCCATCAAACAAACCCTACAGCATTTACCCGATAACAGCAAGGTGCTCATCGACGCCTCCGATACTTTTTACATCGATCACGATGTACTACAACTGATCAGAGATTTTTTAAACATCGGTTCAAAGGATAAAGACATACAAGTAACGCTTGTAGGCTTTAAAGACGAGTATAATTTGGAAAATTCCAATCACGTTTCTTCGAACTAATAAACAGACATATAAGTGGTCATGAAAGCACATTCATCAGCATCGCAGGCATCCATTACTCCTGCCAAAGCATTAGAATTTTTAAAAGAAGGCAATCTGCGCTTTGTCAATAATTTGAAAGTCAACCGCAACCTGCTTCAGCAGGCCAATGAAACCCGCGACGGTCAATGGCCTTTTGCCGTAATACTGAGTTGTATCGACAGCCGCACATCGGCTGAACTCATTTTTGACCAGGGACTGGGCGATGTTTTTTCGATCCGGATCGCGGGCAATGTGGTCAATACGGACATCATGGGAAGCCTCGAATTTGCCTGCAAATTAGCCGGATCCAAACTGATTGTCGTGTTGGGACATACCAATTGTGGCGCTATTAAAGGTGCTTGCGACCATGTGGAAATGGGCAATCTGACCGAATTGTTGTCCAAAATTCAACCGGCCGTGTACGAGGAAACAAAAACGACCGAACCTGATCTGCGCAATTCCGGCAATTACAAATTTGTTGAAAACGTAACCAAAATCAACATCAAACGCTCGGTAAAAACAATTGTCAACCGGAGTTATATCCTCGAACAAATGGTGGAGAGGGGCGAAATCGCCATTATCGGCGCCATGCACAACCTGGATACCGGTGTAGTCGATTTTTTGGATGATACCTGGGTTTCCTGCAAAAAGGACATCAAGTCGCAGGTGGGTGACAGCGACAAGCCTGCTGCGAAAGCGGTAGTAAGTAAGTAAAATGGCAAAATTGCAAAGAGCAAAAGGCAATGATAACCAATGAGTTACAGAAGAATTAGTTCAAACTAATTTTGCTTGATTACTTAAATAGCCAATAACATGATGTTTTCCAGAGACAATAACGGTTCCGACAAGCAAACTGAAGAAGTGGTCATGCCGCATGTTTCCGGTCAGGGACATGCCGCTGAACACCAGATGTATTCCGCATTCGACGAACACCATGTGTTGCACGAATTGAAACACTTTTTGCCCGCTCAATCGGCGCTCAAGGACTTCATTCACCACAATTCACTGCACGCTTACCAGCACCTGAAGTTTTACAAAGCCATTTTTAAGGCCTCCAAAATATTCGGGTACCAGGTAACGCTGCAACTTGAGGAATACAGGCAACTGTATCGCAACGGCCGGATCAGATCAGCCGTGCTTGATCGTGTTATCAGTGAGCGGAAAGCTGCGGAACAATTGTCTTTCTGGAAAACAAACCTGATCGATAAACCGTATGATACCTCCAATACGCCCCGGATCGGATCGTTGCGGGCGCATTGGAAAAGCAGGTTCCACATAGATCTGGATACACAGGTGCAGCCGCTGCTATTCAGGGTACTTTGCAGTTACCTGGATCAGGGGATTTCCCTTTGGCAGTTTCCTGTGGACGAAAAGGGTTTCCTTTCATCCATAACGACACTGGAACGCAACGGATTCAGCAGTTTTTTCAAGACCAAACGGGCCAGAAACCTGTTGCTACAGGGCAACTGCCAGATCGGGCAACTGTTGAACATAGTGGTTGGCGATGAAGCCTATTTTGAACAATATCTTTTCGACCAGCAATTCAGCCACCAGGGCTGGTCGGGCCTCGTATCGGCCGTGGAAGATCAACCGCAGGCATTGCTGGATACCAGAGCCATTTCGCTGCACGATTTGATTGTGTTTGAATTGTTGCTGGAAATCGATGCGCTGGACGAGCAACTCGGAAAAGACTGGAAGCCGCTGAGCAGCCGTGTCGACATGCCGCCGATGCAGCTCTTTGACGATGTGGAAGTAACGGAACTTCAGGAGGTTTTTTCCATCTGGCAGGATGCTTTTGAATGGGATTATTACGATTCGGTGCTGGCCGGTTTGTCAAAAAGAAAGGATAACACCGCAGCTGTGCATGTGAACAAAAGTTTTCAGGCCATATTCTGTATTGACGAGCGGGAATGTTCCCTGCGCAGGCATATCGAAACGGTTGATCCAAACAGTGAAACGCTGGGCGCTCCGGGCTTTTTCGGGGTGGAATTTTATTTCCAGCCGGAAAACGGCAAGTTTTACGAAAAACTTTGCCCCGCGCCGGTTACGCCAAAATATCTGATCAAGGAATTTGGCGCCAGTGAAAAGCGACAACACGAACTGCTGTATACAGGCCGAACGCACACGCTGATACCGGGATTTGTAAGTACGCTCACCCTTGGGTTCTGGGCGGCTATTCGCACCGTATCGAACTTGTTCCGGCCAAAAATGAGCCCCGCCATTTCCAATGCATTTGCGCACATGAACGAACATGCGCAACTCACTATCGAAAATAAGGGTTTGCACGACCGTGAAAACGACCTGCAAATCGGTTTTACCGTGGAAGAAATGACAGCACGCGTGGAAGGGCAGTTGCGCGGCATGGGCCTGATCAAAGACTTTGCGCCGATTGTGTATGTCATCGCCCACGGATCGAGCAGTGCCAACAACCCGCACCACGGCGCGCACGATTGTGGCGCCTGTAGCGGCAGACCCGGCTCCGTCAACGCCCGGGTATTTGCTTTTATGGCCAACCACCTGAAAGTCAGGGCTTTACTGCACTCGAAAGGAATAGATATTCCCGCTGAAACCCAGTTTGTCGGCGCCCTGCACGATACTGCCGCTGACGAGATCCGCTATTTCGATCAGGGTGTGCTGAGTGCTGCAAATGCGGCGCTGCACCTCAAAAACAAGGCTGCTTTTGAAGCGGCGCTGGACCTGAACGCCAAAGAGCGTTCGAGAAGATTTGCTTCCATCAACAGCAAAATGGACATCCGTAAAATCCGAAAAGCGATCAAAGACAGGTCTGTTTCACTGTTTGAACCCCGCCCGGAACTGGGCCACGGCACGAATACGCTTTGTATCGTGGGCCGCAGGGCAATTACCAGGGGATTGTTCCTCGATCGCCGCGCTTTTTTGAATTCGTACGATTACCGGACCGATCCGGAAGGCAAACTGCTGCCGGGTATCATGCGGCCGCTAGGGCCGGTTTGCGGCGGTATCAACCTGGAATATTACTTCTCCAGGGTGGATAACTACAAACTCGGCGCAGGCACCAAACTGCCGCACAACGTGATGGGACTTTTTGGCGTGGCCAACAGCAGCGACGGCGATTTACGGCCGGGTTTGCCTGTGCAAATGATCGAAGTACACGACCCGGTTCGATTGCTGATCGTTGTGGAGCACTTCCCGGATGTGGTGCTGAAAACCATCCAGTCGGCCCCCGAAATGTACGAATGGTTTATCAATGAATGGGTACACCTCGTGGCGGCTGATCCCGCTACCGGGCAGTTCTTTTATTTTAAGGAAGGGCATTTTACACCCTATAAGCCTTTGACGGAGCAGATCGAAGCGGCACAGGATTTCCACACGCTCGTCGAAACGGCTACGGAAATGGAAACGAACCAGATTGCTGACGCTACACGGGAAAATTTGCCGGTTTTTCTGCTGGAGGTTGATGAGGGTTGATAAACATCCGCCTGAGAATGAAGCGATTTCACTCAGGCCTGGTTGACCACCCTCAACAATCTCAACATTCTCAACCCTCATCAACCCCATCAACCCTCATCAACCCCATCAACCC
>JADLCC010000055.1 GCA_020847425.1 Saprospiraceae bacterium | reverse complement strand
GGTCCGGCTCGGCATCCGGGCGGATATCCCATTTGTCATAGTCGTACAAAATATTGTCGAGTCGGATAGGCTCATTGGTTTTAACAATACGTGTTTCCGGCTCTTTGCGGACCACACGGAGCGTCATTGTTTTTTCCACATCCCGGCTTTTTTTCACGCCAACCGTATTGAAACGAACGGAGTCAGGTTTGTAACCGTCGCGGGTAGCGATAGCGAGATAGGATTTTTCCGGCAACAGTTCGAAGGAGAAGTCATTGGCGGCGGCATTGGTTTTTGACTCTACATTCGCAGGATTTTTATCCGACACATCAATCACTTGCACACTGCATCCTGTCAATGGCTGATTTTCCTTTTCCCCTTTGCGTTTGAAGCGGAAAGTTTTGGCCAGGAGGTATACTTTAACACGTTCTATTTCCCAGGCATAGATATCATCGCAGCAGGTTTTGCTTTTCAGGTTGTTCGGACCGGGGCGATTGCTCACCAGGTATCCGCTCATGCCATCGGGCGTTTGGGTGTAGTACATGTCATCGACACTGGAATTGACGCCAAGCGGCATGTTTTTCGGGTCGCTCCAGTTGGAACCGTTCCACTGGCTTTCAAATACATCGAGTCCGCCCATGGTAGGCCGACCATTGCTGCTGAAATACAATTTGCCGTCGCGGTAGAAAGGGCTGCTTTCTTCACCGACGGTGTTGATCACTTCACCCAGGTTGACAGGCAGTCCGAACACGCCATCTGTTTTTTTAGGTGCATAGTAGATATCGAAGCCACCTTTGCCGCCAGGCATATTGGCCACAAAAAAGAGCACTTTTTCACCAAAAAGTTCGCCTTCGCAGGGATGTTTGGCAATGTACTCTCCATTTACTCCGGTGACTTCATTGGCGCCGCTCCAGCCGTCGGAACCTTTAGTGCTATAGAAAATTTTACTTTCAGCCAGTGTCTGGCCTTTTTCAGCCAGCAATGCGCGGGTGAAATACATGGTTTTACCATCCGGCGTAACACTTACGTTGCCCTGCTGCCAGCCTTCCCGGTTGATTTGAGTGCCTAAAACGGTTGGAGCGCCATATTCCTTACCACCTTTTGAAGAGGTGTACACTTTCATGTACCAGTCTTCGGTTTTGCCATCAGGTGCGACGACTTCTTTGGATTGCATGGAAGTGTAGTACAGTTCGCCGCCGCTGTAATACGGAGAGGCTTCCGTCTGGGGGCTGTTGGCTTTTTTACCCAGATTGGCAATCAGCAGGTTATCGGGCTGTTTGGCTTTTTTAGCGATTTCGCAACCAGCCAGTTCCCGCTTACTGGCCTGAACCAGCGCCGGATCCTGTCCTGCATCGATGTACTGCTTAAACATATCGGCCGCTTCGGCAAATTTGCCATTGTGTTTCATGCTCATGGCATACCAGAATTTCTGTTCCGTATACTCCTGCTTGCGGTCGCGGGTAACGATGCGGCTAAAAGCGCGTTCTGCTTTTTCGTAATCGCGAAGGGTATATTCGAGTTCGGCAATTTTGACGGCGATCGCCTTGTCTTTGCCGGACTCATATACTTTTTCGTATAAATCGAGCGCTTCGTAAGGGTTGCCATTCTCTTCGGCTTCTTTGGCCGATTTTAAATTTGTCTCCGGTGTGGAACGGTTGATAGGTTGTGCCTGAAGCATCCAGCCGGACAATACCGTTAGTGAAAAGAGGATGGTTAGTTTTTTCATATTATGCAGTGGGCAAAGCCCCATTCGTGAGTATTTGAAAGTACGAGTATTGAGGATGCACGTATTTGAGTGTTTGAAAATTAGAGTATAAGTGATTCATTATCAGCCATATACTCGAATTTTCAAATACGCAAATACGCATTTTTAGAAACGTGGGCACAATACTTTCGGCTTGATGATAGCCGGTTTGTAGATCTTGATGATATAGTTGGCTGCCAGTTCGAAACCGCCGCGGTAGCGACTGACGGTGTTCAGGTTTGATATGTTGATATCGTAGGCTAAACCGACATTAAGGGCTTTGTAGCGCATGCCGACGATAGCCTGCATGGCATCGCGCATGCGGTAGCCGAGACCAAAATTGATGACAATATCTTTTTGTTCATCGAACAAATAACCGGCCATGCCTTGCAGCGCGATTTCCTGGCCGCCTTTCTGGGTCTGGAACAGGAATGCAGGATTGATGGTAAATTTATCGGTCAGTTTTGCATTAAACTGTCCGTGTAACACTGCCCTGCGCGCTACTTTCGTATTGCCACTAGCGCCGGTGCCGGTGCCTCCGATCAACGAATAACTGGGCTGACCAATGTGGAACATCGAAAAACCGATGTTAAAATCCATCTGTTTGTTCAGTTTGGAAGTCAGTACCACACCCGCATCGATATCACTGTACTTATCGTCGGTGTTGGTAGTGCTTTCGCCAGATTGTGCTGCCTGATATTGGTTGTTGGGCAGTGTGGAATTGGTGTACCCGCGTTCAAAGAAGAACTTGCCGTTGTCCACTTTGCGTTGTTCGCCGCCGTAGTGGCCGCCGATGGAAAGCACTGTATTCGCTTTTTTATCGATGGCAAGGTGGTAGGTGGCGCCGATTTTGGAACCCGTGTGGGCCAAACCGCCCTGACCGGCTTTGTCTGAAAAGAACATCAGACCTACACCGACCCAGTCTTTTTTTCGGAATCCGCGAATGATCGGCGCATCCACCCAGATAGACGGGGTTTTATATTGTGCATTTTTGACAGAAGGATCAATATCTTTTTGATTGATAACGCTCCGGTACTGGTCGCGGTAGATACCGCCGATTCGAACGGTTCCTTCAAATTTTCCAGCCATAGCCGGATTTAATGTCATAGGAGACATGTAGAACTGGGTAAAGTGGATGTCCTGCGCGGAAAGGCTGCACACGGTCAGGACAAAGGCAAAAAGGCTTAGTAGTTTTCTAACGTACATATCGGAATGTTTTGTAAAAAGGGTCAGTGCTCTGGAACCTGTCGAATTTGGAGGCAAATTAGGGCAAAATTGGAAATACCAACCTACCTGTACCTGTTGAATTTGTTAAAAACCCGGATTTGGTATTTTGCTGTCATTTTTTCAGGGTTTTTGAGGGCTTAATTGTTCAATTACCTGCTCCGTCCGGATCATTTGCATACAATTAAAATGACCTTTCGGGCAGCGGTCGTATCCGATTTTTGAACAAGGCCGGCATTTCAGCCCGGTCACTTCCAAAGACGTGTTCCGTTGCATGCTGGTTGGGTAAAGCGGGTACATCCCGAATCCGGGTATTGTGTTACCCCAAATCGAGACAATATTTTTATGAAAAGCCGCTGCAATATGCATCAGCCCGGTGTCGTGGGTGAGTACCATCGCTGCGTCTCTTACTACGGAAGCGGAAGCGTGAAGACTCAGTTGCCCGCACAGGTTGACCACATGCGCTCCTGCTGCCAGCGCTACACGTTGCCCGGTTTCCGACTCCGTTGTTCCCCCCAGAAGGACCACGCCCTGCTGTAGTTTGCTGCAAATGTCGATTATTTTTTCTTCCGGCAGGCGTTTTGTTGCATGGGTGGCGCCGAGGACAAAAGCGATAAAAGGTTTTGCAGGTATTTTGTCCGCCTGGCTGCTGTTTTGCCAGTCACTGCCTTCCGGTATAAAAAAATCGAGCCCTTTCCCGTCGTATTCAACCCCGAGTGTTGAAACAGCCTCCATGTATCGCTGTACGATATGCACATCCGGCAACCGATTGATACCAGTATTGACCAGCAGCCACTTTTCAAAATTGAGTTTGTCGAACGTATACGATGGGCAACCCAAGCGTTTGCGCACCCACAGGCTACGCAGGTTGCGGTGCAGGTCGATGACGAGATCATATTTTTCCGCCTGCAAAACGGGTAATACTTCGGATATTTTTTTTTGAAAACTAAAAACCCGGTCTATATATGGATTGGATACCAGGATGGATTCAAAAGCCTGTTTGCTCAAAAAATGCACTTCCGCGCCGGTCTGCTGCTTTAAACAGCGGACGACGGGGGTTGTCAGCACAATGTCCCCAATGGAGGAAAAACGCAGGATCAGGACCTTCAATAGAAGTGAGAGGTGAGAAGTGAGAGGTGAGAGGTTTAGATCACTTCAGGGCTTTTTTCCTGAAAACGGCCATTTGTTCGGGACTTCCGAGCAGGACGAGTCGAAGGTCGGGGAGCAATTTGAGCGAATGCGGCGGATTAAGTTCGTACTGGCCGTTGAGGTGGCGTGCTGCGACAATAGCAACAGGCGCCTGTTGGGCAAGCCGACTATCCTCGATACTCCTATTTTGAAATGCAGGATGCAGTTGCGATACAGACAACTCTTCAAATATTACGTTGCTGGGACCCATATTGGAGAGCAAATTGAAAAACTCTACCAGATCGGGCTGATTGACCAGATTGGCCATGTAAAAACCACCGATGCGTTCCGGCACGATGGTGTGATCGGCTCCGGCGCGACGAATTTTTATTTCATCGACTTCCCCGTTGGCCCTGCTGATAATGCGCAGAGAAGGGCTAATTTGTCTGGCGGATAAGGTAATGAACATATTATTGGCATCATCCGGCAGCGTAATTACAATGGCCGATGCGCGTCTTATACCGGCTTCCTCCAGCACCTCGTCGTGGGTAGCATCGCCTTCAATGTACAGGTATGGCGTCTCCAGCCGCAGGAATTCAATTTTTTGCGGGTTGTTCTCGATCACTACAAAAGGAATGTTCTGTTTGATCAGTTCCCGTGTCGCTTCCATGGAATGCCGCCCGAAGCCACATACAATGGTGTGTTTTTCAAGGTTTTCAATACGTTTATTCATACGGAAATCATTGATCAATCGGTGAAAACCACCTTCGGCAAAAATGCCGGTTATAGTGGAAATGGCATAAGCAAACAATCCGACATTAAACAATATCAGGATAGAGGTGAATACTTTGCCGGGAATACTGAGGGGGTGAACTTCGCCAAAACCGACAGATGCCAAAGTAATCACTGCCATATAATAGGCGTCGAACCAGGGGTACCCTTCTATCAATACATAACCAAGCGTGCCCACCAGGATAGAAGACAACATGAGCGCTATAGCGATCCGCAGCCGCCGCAGCACCATAGCAATTCTTCTGTAGCGCTGCGAATTTATTCCCTGTGCAACTGGAAGTTGCAGAAACATGATAATAAAGTGAATAAAATTACCCGGTTGCAAAATGGTTATCGGTTATTAGTTATCCGTTATCAGTATGGTTTCTCAACCGCTCCCTTCTCACCTCTCACCACTATTTATTGGTAAGCACCAGATACTCCCAAGGCTTCAGGTTCAGTTGCATTTCTTTGGTTACCTGTACCGTGCTGGCGCCGAAAACACTCAGGTAAGCGCCCAATGCTTTATCGCCGGGTTTCAATGTAACAGCCTGAGACCGTTTCGTCAGGTTGACCACCACCACAACCCGGTCGCCATCTTTTTCCCGGGTAAAAGCATACACCTCGTTGTCTTTGTCGGTCGGAATTTTCTCCAGTTTGCCACCGTGTTTGCCTGCCCAGATGGCCTTGTTGTTGTGTTTAAGCAGGCAGAGGTTTTGGAAAAACGCCGTTTTGGCGTAGTCTTTCCACTTGATTGGGTCTTTTTCAAAAAACGCGAGGCGTTGTGATAAAGCGTCTTCCTGCCCGTTGTACACCATTGCCATCCCCTGCCAGGTGAACATCAATACATTAAATGCGTCTGCTGCATCGCCGTATAGTTCTTTTTCATAACCGGACCAGGTGTTTTCGTCGTGGTTTTGGGTGAAATACAGTTGGTAGTAGTCTTTCGGGTAAAAATCGTCCAGGAAAGTGAGCAAGGTATCGAGCGACTGCGCATTCTGTTTACCCGTGCTGATATCCTTGGTGATATCTTTCCATTTCCAGCCGTAGTTGGTGTTGAAACAGGACAAAAAATGCCCCGGTTCATCCTGCCATTCCGAAAGCATGTACACCTGTTTGACGGAATCCAGTGCAGGCCGTGCTTCTACCCAGAATTCGTTGGGCACCAAACCGGCCATATCTACCCTGAAACCATCTATATCGGCTGTTTTGAGCCAGTATTGCATAGCGTCGATCATAGCCTTGCGGGTACCCGCCTGCGCATAATCGAGGTCGCAGATATCAGACCAGTCCGCGATCGGCTCGCCGTGTTCGTTGATCGGCGTGGTGAACTGTCCGTTGTACCGGGTATAATATTCCGGGTGTGTTTTCATCCATTCCGCGTCCCAGGAAGTATGATTGGGCACCCAGTCGAGGATCACTTTCAGGTTCAGTTTGTGCGCTTCGGCGACCAGATTTTTCAAATCCTCCAAAGTTCCGTAATCCGGATGTATGGCGTAGTAATCGCGCACGGAATAGGGACTGCCCAAAGAGCCTTTACGGCGTTCCACACCGATCGGGTGGATGGGCATCAGCCATAAGACGTCGATTCCGAGGTCTCGGAGACGCGGAAGTTGCGCCTGAACGCCTGCGAAGTTGCCGGATGCTGAAAACTGCCGGATATTACATTCGTACAGAACGGCGCTTCTGGCCCATTCCGGCTCAGTAGCTCGCTCGGTGGGCGTCTTGGGCTTGGGAGCATGTTGCACGTCGGACGCAGATGGTTGGCAGGCGTTTAACAATAGAAACAGAAAGAAAATGCCGGAATATCTCATAACTCAATTGTTATGCAGGGTTAAATGTGTTTTGGTGTTTTAGGGTTTTGGTGTTTTAGGAGTGCTTGCGCTTAGGATTTGTTCGCCGTTTAAGCAAAGTACCTCTAAAACACCAAAACCCTAAAACATCCGAATCAATTCGCAGGCAATTCCCCGCGGTTATCGAGTCTTACCTGAATTCCTGTGATATTCTCCTGGGTATTACCAATTAAAACCATGCGGAAACCACGTTCCTTGATAGCCCAGGTATTGTTGAAATAGGGGTCATTACAGGATAGATAAAGGATGAATTTAGTTTCATCAAATGCCCAGTGTCCTGTATCCACCACTTTGTTTTGAATCAGGATGTCGAACGTCTGGTCTTCCCTGAATTTCAGCCATTTAGGTTTGAAATGCCGTTGTGCCGTGGTGTCTGTAGGATGAATAGCCCCGACAGGGTTCCACCAGCCAGTACTCATAAAAGCACGGCGGCTGGTACTGGGTTTTGCAATTTTTTCCCAGGGCACATCCACATGTGGTGGCGGTTCGCTGAATTGGATAATATCGGTGGAGTCACTGCTTTCTCCGAACACTTTTAATGCCCGGCCAGTCGGGGCATCTGGTGTTGGCGCTGCCGTAACAGCCGGCTCTGCGGGTGTAACTTTTTGGAAGTTTTTACAAGTCAGATAGATTACTGCAAGTAAAACGATACTGATCAGGATATTGACTTTCATCAACAATGGACGTAGTAAAAAATGGGTGAACGGTTGTTTAGATGGACGCATTGTGTGGGTTGAGGAGTTGAGATGGTTGAGGGGTTTTGGTTGTTGAGGGGATGAGAGGGTTGAGGTTGTTGAGTGGAAATTCTCAACAACCTCAACCCTCAACAATCTCAACCAATATGCTCCGTGGACGCCAATTTCTCCACGGCTTCCAGAATATCCGCCAGCCGGTAATTTTCAAAACCAGAAATAACCAGTTCGGCCGCAGGGAGGTCTTCGGGGTTTCCGATGCCTACAATATGAAATCCGCCGATACGGGCTGCCTGAACACCCAGGACCGCGTCATCAAAAACGATACATTCGGCAGGGGGTAAATCGAGCGCAGCAGCAGCCAGTTGGAAACATTCCGGGTGCGGTTTGGATTTCCGGGCAGCACTGCCGTCCAGGATCACGTCGAAATAAGGTTCCAGTTGTGTTGATGCTAGAACAGCCCGGGCATTGCGGGATGCGGAGGAAAGTGCGGTCCGACCACCGGATCGCCGTACTTCCATCAGAAAAGGCAAGACGCCGGGGAGCACTTCTTCGGGCGACATGTTTGCAATTAAACCCTGGTACCAATTGTTTTTGACATCGGCCCAATGCAGTTTTTCGGCTTCCGTCATATATAATCCACCCCATTCGAGGATTTTTTCCAAACTTTCCATCCTGCTCAGGCTGCGCAATTGTTCGTGTTGTTCAATTGGGAAATCAACTCCCATTTCATCCGCCAATCGCCGCCAGGCCCTATAGTGGTACTTGGCAGTATCTACAATTACACCATCGAGGTTAAAAACAAATCCCTTCATTTTTTCTGATAAATCCGTCATGTATACTGAGTTGTTTCATTTTCAGCCGCGAAGTTATGTGAAATTTGAGGCTTTGACGCCTACTTTTGTGTTTCGTATATCGTGTTTGGTGTTTGGGGATGCTTTGCCCAAGATCGTGTTTCTTTTTTGGTGTATGGTGTTTCGGCTGGGCATTCTTCATGGCACAACAGATTCCGAGCGTCACCAGCCTAAAACACAAAAACACCAAAACACTAAAACACCGTAAACAATGGATCCGAAAAAAGAAGAAAGTCCCGGCAAACAGATCGATATCTGGTCGCGTACCATCGTAGCCCTTCTGCTGGGGGTGCTGATGGGCGCTATTGTTGCATTGGTGGGTTTGCGTACTTTGGAATCGTATCTGCCGCACCTGATCGTCGGGTTCATTGCGCTGATCCTGATCGGGGCGGTTCTTTCCTTCGTGATTGTCCAGAATAAAGAAGCCGTGCTCAAGCGCTTGTTCGGCGTCTCGGATGCCGATTTGGGTCAGGTAAAAGGAATGGCACAATTGCTGTTTATGAACATCTGGAACAAGGATTTCAAAACAGCCGAAAACACCTTTAATGCCTTGTTTGCCAAAACCTTCGCATGGTATTCCTGGATGAATTTCAGGCGCTGGATTGTGATGGTTTTTCAAACGTTGTTTGTAGGTTTCGGGGGTTTACTGGGAACTTTGTTGCTTTATAACCAGAACAAACTGCTCACCCAGCAAAACGACCTGCTGACGATTCAAAACACCCGCCTCAGTCAGCAAACTTACCTGCAGGAAGCCGAACGCCGCAGCGCGCTGATCCTGCTGATGGGAAATTTGCTGGATGCGTTGGACAACGAACTAAAAGAAGACATCGGGCAAAAGGGCATACGCGACCTGTCGCCGCAACTGATCGGCCGGATTATCGCGCTCAGCAGCGGACTCAAACCCTACCGTTACCTGGAAAACGATTCGATGATTCAAAAAGAAATCAGCCCCGAACGCGGACAATTACTGCTTTCTATCCTCAGTAGCGAGGTCGACAACGGTACGCTGCGGCGCATTTTTCAGTCCGCCGATTTTTCTTTTTCCGAACTTCAGGGCGCTGCGCTGGCAGGCGAATTTCTCGAAGGCATCAATCTGCGCGAAGCCGATCTGAGCAAAGCCAACCTGAACGGAACGCGGCTTGCAGGCGCCGATTTGAACAAAGCCGACCTGAGCGCCTCCATCCTGGCTGGTACCGACCTGCGCAAAGCCAACCTCAGCGAGACCGACCTCCGGGAAACCTATATCACAGAGGTAGATTTCCGGGGCGCTTCGCTGTACGGCACCGATCTGCGGGGTGTCGACCTCTCCGATTCCGACTTGCGCCGCTCTTTTATGCGCGAAGCCCTGCTTGATAGCACGATTGTACCCGATTTCCACTGGCTGGAAGCCGTCGGACAACTTCAACGCGATTCCATTGTCGGCATCGGCTACCTGAATGATCAGTATTACCTGGATTCAGTGGAAACCGATCCGGGGAATTTCGAGTACATTTTGTTGCGAAAAAAAAGCGCCGCGGATAGTTTAGAAATCAAAAAGTGAGCGCAGAAAAGCAATAATGGTACATAAGTACCAGGACGATATTAGTTTTCATTTTCTTTGCCACAAATAATCAAAACCTCGTGCAACAACCGCTCGAACCGCTTCCCATACTGCAACAATACTGGGGCTACGACGCTTTCCGGCCCATGCAGGAAGACATTATCCGGTCCGTGCTGGATGGTCGCGACACCCTGGCGTTACTGCCTACCGGCGGTGGCAAATCGATTTGTTTTCAGGTGCCCGCGTTGTGCTGTGAAGGGCTTTGTATCGTGGTTTCTCCGCTGATCGCCTTGATGAAAGACCAGGTGCAAAACCTGCAAAAACGGGGTATTCCTGCCGCCGCTATTTTTTCGGGCATGAACCGCCGCGAGATCGATATTCTTTTTGAAAATGCCTGCAACGGCGCGTATAAGTTGCTATACCTCAGCCCCGAGCGCCTGCTCACGGAACTGGCGCGCGTTCGGATTCAGCGCATGAATGTCAGCCTGCTGGCGGTAGATGAAGCGCATTGCGTCAGCCAATGGGGTTACGATTTCAGGCCGCCTTACCTCCGCATTCCGGAACTGCGCGAAATTCTGCCGGATGTTCCCATACTTGCGCTGACGGCCACGGCTACCGCCGAAGTGCTGGAAGATATCCAGGAGAAACTGGCCTTTCGTAAAAAGCATGTTTTCCGCCAGAGTTTTGTCCGTTCCAATTTGTCGTATTCCGTTTTGTACGAAAACAAAAAGCGGGACAAACTGCTGGATATCCTGAAAAATGTGCCCGGTAGCGGCATCGTTTACGTCAGGAGTAGGGGCGAAACGAAGGAAATCAGCCACTTTTTGCAACAGAACAAGATCAATGCGGGGTATTACCACGCGGGGCTCAGTTCGGAAGAACGCAACACCACCCAAGCAGCATGGATCAGCGGGAAAACCCGCATCATTGTCTGCACCAATGCTTTTGGTATGGGTATCGACAAGCCGGATGTGCGGATCGTGGTGCACCTCAACCTGCCCGATAGCCTGGAAGCCTATTTTCAGGAAGCCGGACGCGCAGGTCGCGATGGTCTGAAATCCTACGCTACCCTGCTGTATACCCCTGCCGATGCCGACAGCCTGCGTTTCCATTTGCAGGCTGCATTTCCTTCCATCGAAATGCTGGCGCGGGTGTACCAGGCCCTGGGCAGTTATACCCAACTGGCCATCGGCGCGGGACTGGGTGAAACGTTCGATTTTGACCTTCCTTTCTTTTGCAGTACCTACAAACTGGAACTGGCACAAACCCACGCAGCATTAAAACTGCTGGAACAGGACGGCTGGATCGCACTGAGCGACACCAGTACCACCATGGCCAGGGCGCAGGTAACGGCATCCCGGGAAGCGATTTATGATTACCAACTGCGCAATCCGCAAGCTGATGCCGTTATAAAGGTATTGCTGCGCGCATATCCGGGCATCAACAGCCATTTTTCGGATATCAGTGAATCGATGCTGGCGCAATACGCCAAATTGCCCGTTGAAAACATCCGGCAGGTGCTGCAAAACGCCAACAAGGAAGAACTGCTGGTGTACGAACCCCAAAAAGACAAACCACAACTTACGTTCACCCACGAACGGGTGGCTGCCGAAAACCTGCTGATCGACCATCAAAAACTGGCCTGGCGCAAACAACGCGCTGTCGAACGGGTCGAACGCGCCATCCATTATGCAGAAACACGGCAATGCAGAAGTCAACTCCTGCTGGCCTATTTCGACGAACCGGAAAGCCGGCGCTGCGGTATCTGCGACGTATGTACGGGCAGGAATAAAAGTGACCTGGATACGGATGCGTTTGAAGCCTACGAGCGTAAAATCAGGGAAGTGCTACGCAAGGAGCCGCTACCACCGGAAGAGTTGATGAAGGCTTTTGCGCTGAAAAGGCATGAATTGGTGGCAAAAGTGCTGGGTTATTTGCTGGATGAAAAAAAATTGGTGTTGCGGAAGGATGGTACTTTGAGATTCGTGGAGTAGATGGAATGGATTGAAATGGAACACGGATTTATAGGATTCTCCCATCGTAGAGTGATGGAACACGGATTTTACGGATTAGACACGGATTTTAAAAGGATTGCAATCTTTTTAAAATCCGTGTCTAATCCGTAAAATCCGTGTTCCATTTTTATGAATTTCACACCTAAAATATCTCCTCCGTGAAATCTTTTTGCCAGTTTCTCGGTTTACGCTGTTCCACTCCCGATTCACGATTCACCACTCACGATTCACGCCAAACGCGCCAATGGTTCGCCAATACGCCATCTCCGACCTGCACGGTTGCAGTAAAACCTTCACTGCTCTGCTGGACAAACTTGCATTGTCTACCTCAGACGAATTGTACCTCCTTGGCGATTATGTGGATCGCGGACCCGACTCCAAAGGTGTACTCGACACCATTTTTCAACTGCAAAAAGACGGTTACCAGGTACAATGCCTGATGGGCAACCACGAAGAACTGGTACTGAAAGCGGCGGGTGGTGATTTTACCGGGCTGGAGCGCTGGCTGCTGACCGATGGGAAGGATACGATGGACAGTTTTGGTGTTCCCGCCATCGCTGAAATTCCAGATAATTACCTGAACTGGATGGCCGCCCTACCCTACTACCTGGAGGTCGGAAATTACCTGCTTGTACATGCAGGGCTGGACTTTGGCCTGGATAACCCATTATCGGAAAAATCTGAAATGTGCTGGATTCGCCATTGGTACGACGACATCCGGTATGACTGGCTCCGGGATCGCATGATCATCCACGGGCATACACCCGTTTTTACACAAATCATTGAAAACCAATTAAGTAATTTACAGCAAAACAAATACCTGGACATCGATTCGGGTTGCGTTTTTTCGCACGAACGATTTGTCAACAAAGACGGACTGGGGTTCCTCTGCGCTTTTGATATGGTGAACCAGACGATCTTTTTTCAGCCGAATGTGGATTATTAATGCGCATCTTCTGCCTTCACTACTTTTTCAGTAAAAGACAACCGCTCCGATTTAAATCGCAAAGCATAAAATCCTGCCGCAACATCAAGAAAATCCAGTCTGAGTAAATCATCGCTTAACCATTCATAATGATTCGTATTAAATCCCACCCTTTTACCATCTGCGGCAAAAATTTCCACTGATAAAAACGCTGATTGTAATGCCTCCGAAAAGGAGATAAACAGCGTACCCCGATTGGGGTTGGGGAAAAGTGAGTAGGTAAGCGGCAGGTTTGGCCTGGGCAAAAAGAATGAATCAATCCTGGTTGAGTTCAAGGTTGTATCTATCCAGGAAAGTTCGTTGCTGGAATAAAAAAAATAACCATGCAGGGTATCTACTAAAGCACCATTGCAGGTTGTTCGAGTATGCAAATAAACTGAATCCACATAAAACGTTGTTTCCACCCAGTTTTCTGTGACCAGGAAGGAATCCGTCCGAACAAGCCGCACATAGTCGATCGTATCTGTGGTTGTTCGGGTGAATACAGCCCGAACAGGCGTCGAGGTGTCCTTTTGCGTTGTTGTGATAATATCCGCTAAACTGGTCACGGAAGAAACCGGGTTAAAAATAGAACTTTGCCCATTGTTGTACAGCAGGGCAATTCCGGTATTGCTACTTGCAATCGCAACGTCTTTCATACCATCCTGGTTCAGGTCTCCCACAGCGAGACCTTTGGCGTTGAAATGTGATGAATTCGGTATATCAAACTGCACATAATAGCTATACTCGCCAGCAGGCAAGCCATTGTAAACTGACATACGCAGCCAGCCACCATGTACCACCACAATTTCATCGTGGCCATCACAATTTATGTCCGTCACTACTACTGGTTCGGGGATATCATAGGACTGCCGAACGGAAGGGGCTGCTAGCCCATTATTTCCCTGTATCCAGAGATTGAGGTTCGCAATGGGGGTGTTCCAGGGGGAAGTGGTGACCAGATCGTTTTTGCCATCATTATTCAGATCACCCACGCCTATGCCGTAAGGCGTGCTGGGAAAACCTTGCTCTACGGTTGGCGATAAAAACAAAGGATCCGCCAGGGCGCCATTCTGTTGCTGGGAATATAAAACCAGGCCTCCAGTCGGATAGGCCGAAACAAATACCAGATCGTCCAATTGATCATTGTTCAAGTCAGCGATTTCGACATTTCGAAAGTCGCTGTAGGGCGTTGTCATTTGTTGTGTTGAAAAAGAGCCGTCGGGTGTTCCGTAATGCAGGGTTACAAAAAAATTACCACCATTGGCTACCGCTATGTCTGTGAATCCGTCATGATTTAAATCACCTTTCGCAATGTCCCCGGCATACTGGCCGGAAAAAACATTTACAACGGGACCAAATCCGCCGAAAACAAGGCTGTAAAAAATCCCGATAGAGTCGCCGTGGGTAAATATGATATCCGGCCGACCGTCATGGTTGAGGTCGTCGGCAACCATGGCGCGATTCCCTTGAAAGGTCTCAGGAGCAGGATATATTTCGGGTGCATTCAGCGTCCGCTGTTCATTTTGGTAGTAAATCAGTAACTTACGATCGTTTTCCAGCACAAATGAATAGCCGGTCATGGCAGCCAGGTCATTTTTTCCGTCCAGATTAAAGTCTGCAATCAGCACAGATTCAGGAGGGGCGCCCGTTGGTATATTCTGGTATGCCAGGAAAGAGATTTGTGCAGTCAAACCCGGGGCAAGGCAGATCAACAACAATACAGTGTACAAAAAACGGCTCATAAGTAGTTATCGGTTACTGGTTATCGTTTATATTTTGATCAATAACGAATAACGCGAATATTCAACGCAGCAAGGTCACATTTCCCTTTTTAACCAATTCCTGTTCATTGGCACAAACCACCCGCAAATAATACCCATAAGTTTCTGCCGGTTGCGGCGTGCCCTGATACGTACCGTCCCAGGCGTCATCTGGCGAATCTGCTTCGAATATTTTTTGCCCCCAGCGGTTAAAAATGGCCCAGTACATATCTTTTACAAAACTACCTTCCAGGCGCAATTCATCGTTTTCGTTGTCGCCATTGGGTGAAAATGCAGTAGGAAAAAAGACAAAAGGTTCATCGCATTCAGGGTATAAAACCCGTACCAAAACCATGCCGCGTGGATCACAACCACTTGACAATAAAGCCCTTACAAAATAAACAGTGGAGTCGGTCGGCGTTGCCACAGGGTTGTAAATATTGGTGGCCGAAAGCGAATTGCCAGGTTCCCATACAAACCCGATCGCACCGGGAAAAGAGGCCTCCAATTGGGAACTTTCCCCGATCAGCAGGGTCGCAGGACTGGCTGTCACCACCAGTTCGCCAGGGTTCAAAACGGCCACTTTCACTTCTTTTTCCGCCACACAGGGACCGTTTCCGGATATTTCCACCGTATAAGTGGTTGTATTTTGAGGAAAAGCCAGCGGGTTAGGCGAAGTAGCGCTGGAAAGAGTTGCAGCGGGCGACCAACTATATGTAAAATCGGCATCAGAACCGGGGAACAAGGCAATGGTATCGCCGGAACAAATTGCCAGACTATCGGCCAGCAGTGCCGTTGGCGGCACGGGTGATTTAAAAGGAATTGTTAGCGTATTGGTACAGCCGTTTGCAGAAGTGATCGTCAGCATGAGCTGGTAAACACCCGGATGGATCAGCGTAAAATCGGGGTTTTGTTCCATAGACTGTTCCAGGGTGTTATGCGGACCCGTGAGCCGCCATTTCCAGGAAGCGATGCCAAATACATCATCGACACTCAAATCGGTGGCTTGCAGCAACGCGCCCTGCTCATCACAATCCGGAAATTGCAGATCGATGGCGGCATCGGCAAACGACTCCGTCAGGTGAATTTCCCTGTAACTGGTATCGCTGCAAACGCCACCGGGGTTGGCAATCAAAGCGATGGTGTAATAACCCGTATCTGGATAAACAAATACCGGTGCAAACGCACTGGACGTTTGGCTCAGGTCGCCGCCCCAGTCAAAATACCAGCGGAATACATTGGTAGAAGTACTTTGGTTTTGAAACGACACCCGCAGGGTATCGCACACGATTTCCGGGCTAAAAAACGAAGCAACAGGTTGCCCGCAATCGGCGACATTGTATTGAAAATCGCGGCGGGTAGTAGATAAAATCTGACCTGCACGGTATTCGTCTACGCAGATCCCCACCACGTAATTGCCCAGCATATTGGGTATCCCGGTCAAAAAGCCGGTATGGACATCGATGGTAAGTGGATCGCCGCCCAGCATATTGGAAAGATCATAAGGAGGGTCCCGCCAGGTTACTTCCTGGTAAGGGCCCGGATTGGGCGGTTGCGGGATGGGCCAGGTGTCCGACGCGCCGGTCAGCGGCGTACAGAGCCGATATACCAGCGAATCGCCATCGGCATCGGAAGCAGAATGGTCAAAATCAATGGGTTCGTGCACACAAATAGCTACTGGCGGCCAGTTGTTAAAAACTGCGCTCGAATTGCATTCCATCAAAGCGCGTTCGGATATTTCTGCAATAAAAGAGGCCCCGGTTGCAAGTGGATTGATGATATTCCGGATCAGAAAATTTCGGCAGCAACGCTGGTAAACAATGGAATAACCGCCCTCGACTATCGGCAAATTCACCAGTCCTTCATAAGTAGTGCGGTGAACGCATACATTTGGGGGTGCTACCAGACAAGGATTGGTCAGGATTATTGGAAGTGTGTCGTCCGGGCTCACCAGTATTTTTAAAGAATCTACCAGTTGCCATTGCGCATTGTAAACACCGATGTAAGCCGGATTATCGAACCAGGGTTCGCCATTGTAACAATCCCTGTAAACCGTCAACCGCACCCGGTACTGCTGGTCGCCCAAACACTCGTACGTTATTTCCCCGCCTACAATATGCGTGGCATATAAAGCGGGAATACCATGCAAGAAAAACAAAAAAAGAAGAACGGTCAGGCGCATAAAAATGGATGTGGTGAGGACGACAGGCGAAAGTAGTGGAATTACAAGATTCAACGGCCGCAACATTCGCTTTCCTATCGTTGTTTTGGCTAATAAACTACTTATGCAAATTTTATATATCTCACTGCTCTCTGCGCTGACCGTTTTTTCCGCTTGCAGGCACTTGCCTGACGAGATGATGGCGCCGGTTGACCCGCCCTCCAACGATACTACCGTGATCACACCACCGCCGCCACCGCCGCCAAACGGTAGCCCCGAGAAAATCGACATCCTGGCAATGGGGGATTCCTACACCAAAGGGGAGAGTGTATTGCCTTCCCTGAATTTCCCTTATCAACTCCGCGACAGCCTGCTGGCCGCCAACCGCAATATAACTGGCGTTCGTATTATTGCCCAAACGGGCTGGCGCACCGACCAATTGAAAAATGCGATCGCCAATGCGCCAGATCTGAGCGACAGCACTTTCAGTATCGTCACCCTTTGTATTGGCGTCAATAACCAATACCAGAACGGCAATTTTAACACCTATAAACTGGAATTCGAGCAGCTGCTTCAAACCGCCATCGCCCGGGCAGGCGGGCGAAAAGAAAGGGTTTTTGTGGTGTCTATTCCGGATTGGGCTTATACGCCTTACGGCCAAAATTTCCCTGGAGGACCCACACAGATTTCTCTCAAAATAGACCAGTACAACAATGCCAATTACGCCATTGCACAACAATACCAGGTCAATTACGTCAATATAACCGGAATTTCCCGTCAGGGTATTTCGCAGCCCGACCTGGTGGCTACCGACGGACTCCACCCTTCGGGCAAACAATACACGCAATGGGTGCATCTGCTGATGCCGGTGGTGCAGGGTGTTCTGGGGCAATGATTTTTTTAGTGTTTTGGTGTTTTAGTGTTTTTGTGTTTTGGAGTACAATGCCCTTAAGTCTATTTACAGTGTTCCCATAACCACTCCAAAACACTAAAATACAAAAACACCAAAACACTAAATCTCCAGTATTTCAGCGAAATTTGTGCTTGTCAAAAAAAATTTCAACCGCGGGGCAACCCGTTCTTCTAAAACGCCATCAATATATCATTCAGAGCCTCATGCAACAATTGGATGATCAGGAATTGGTAAGGGGAGTGCTTCAGGGGAAACCAACACACCAGTTGGCGCTCTACAAGAAGTTTAGTGTCCCGATGTTTCGTGTGTTGTTGCGCTTTGCTCGCGACCATGCGGAGGCGGAAGATATGTTGCAGGATGGATTCATACGGGTGTTCAGGGATATGGTGCAGTTTAGAGGAGACGGAGCCTTGGGCGGTTGGATCCGGCGGATCATGGTGAATACGGCATTGAGTCATTTGCGCAAGCAACGCGATTTTTTGCGGGATGTGTCCGATTTCACGCCATTTGAAAACCGTTTCCACACCGAGGAAGATTTTGCAGCCCATATGGATGCGGAGACGCTGATGAAAACACTCCAGAAATTACCGACAGGTTATCGTACTGTGTTCAATTTATATGCTATCGAAGGGTTCAGCCATGAAGAAATTGCCGATCAGTTGCAAATTTCCATTGGTACCAGTAAAAGCCAGTTGTTCAAAGCGCGGGAGTACCTGAAACGGATTATTGACAAATCTTTTATTTCGTAAACTCATCCACCAAGGCTGAATACCACACCAATGACTGAGCCACAAGATTTTGAATCGCTGGACGAATTGTTCCGCAAAACCTTTGACAACCTGCCGGAAACCCCGTCAAAATCGGGTTGGGATCGCCCCTCCAACCGTGTCTGGCAACATGTGCAGGCTACTGTACAACCACCCAAAAGCGGCTGGAGTGCAAAAGCCATTACCCTGGTGTCCGCATTGGCCGTTACGGTTGTCATTGGATTGTATCTGTTTGTCAGCCGTCCGGTGCAACCCACAGAAACGCCTGTAACTACCCAACAACCTGCTATCGCTGCTCCTTCAGTTGAAATACCCGTAGCAACGGAAACAGTTGTAGCAGTGCCTTCGGCAGCAACCAGTGTTCCCAAAAAACAAACCGCTACCAGGAACATACGCAAGCCTCAAAACCTTGACAACAGCCTCAGAAATTCCACGATCGAAGCCCCTGTTGAGCACCAAAGATCTTCCGGAAGCATCCCACTCCCGGGAAGCAAGGCTATAGCCCCCAACAATACCATCGATAAAATGGAGCAACTCTGGCAGACGCCACTGGAACCGCTGCCCGTTTTACCGGAAAATGTGGATCGCGACGGTAACATTCATTTGAATTAAGATTGACTTTTGATTTGTGAATAGTATGGCCTCTTGCTACTACGGTATGCAAGAGGCTTTTTTATTTGTGTACTTTTGCCACACATAAGCAGCCTGACATGAAGTTCGACGATTATTATATAGCCCCGGAGATCAAACGCAATCTCCAGGAAATGGGCCTCAAACGCCCGACCGACATCCAGTACAAGTCCATCTCGCCCATCCTGAAGGGTGAAGACGTACTGGCCATCGCACAAACCGGCACTGGAAAAACGGCGGCATTTGTCATTCCAATCCTGCACATGTTGCAGGCCAAAAAACGGTCCAGCCGCTCCGACGGTATCCGATGCGTAGTCATGGTGCCTACCCGCGAACTGTCCATACAGATCACAGAAGTATTTGAAAAAATCGGGAAACACACCAAAGTGAAAACCATGAGTGTGTTCGGCGGCGTGGAACAGGACCCGCAGATCGCCCGACTGGAAAAAGGTATCGACATTCTGGTGACGACGCCGGGGCGCATGTTCGACCTGGTCAGTCAGGGCCACATGAAACTGGATCAGGTGGAAATACTTGTGCTGGACGAAGCCGACCACATGCTGGACCTCGGTTTTATCAAGGATATCCGCGATATGATCAAATTCCTGCCCCGCAAACGGCAAACGCTGTTTTTTTCCGCCACCATCAACGATACAATCAAGGATCTGGCTTATTCGCTGGTGCGCAACGCCATCCGTATCCAGGTGTCGCCTAAAGACCCTGTAGCCAAAAACATCACCCATTCCGTGGCGTTTATCGAAATGGACGACAAAAGGTTTTTCCTGGCGCGTCTGATCGACGAAAACCCTGACAGCAAAATCCTGGTCTTCGTGCGCACAAAGGTCCGCGCCGAACGGGTGAGCAAGGCCCTCGAAAGGGCTAACGTTCAAAGCATTACGATCCACGGCGACAAAGACCAGCAGGACCGCCTGAAAGTGATGCAGCAATTCAGAGACGGAACGGTGAAGGTCCTGATCGCCACCGACGTGAGCGCCCGCGGCATCGACATTCCCGATGTGGATTATGTGGTGAATTACGACTTGCCGGATGTTGCCGAAAACTATGTCCACCGCGTAGGCCGAACCGGCAGGGGTACCAAAAAAGGCCTGGCCGTGTCCTTTTGCAGTGCGGAAGAACGACCCATTCTAGACGAAATCGAATCTTTCCTTCAACAACCTATTCAAAAGCAAACCATCCACAAGGATGAATATTCTGATACCCTGGTGCTCCACGATGACCGCAGCGACAAAATGAAAGCGCTGATGGCGGAAATTGAGGAACAGGAGAAATGGGAGAGGAAGAAAAGAAGGAAAGCGTGAAAACGTGAGTCGTGAGTCGTGAATCGTGAGTGGTGCTTTGCCCAAGGCAACTGTGTGAAGTTTAGGCGAAGCGCCACTCACGACTCACGATTGACGACTCACGAAAAAAAATGCCTTTGCCATCAGGGTAACTTTTGCCTCATGTGTCTCAGTTGAAAATCTTCAACTTTTAACATGAATGCTATGCAAACAAAACTTTTCTTTTTTGCCCTGATGCTCTTTTCCGGTTCCCTTTTTGCCCAACAGGAAACCCAGACCTTATTCAAAAACAGCAAAGTCCGTGGTGGTTTCGGCGGCCCTATTTTCTCCTGGAGCAATACCAACAACAAAACCGGTTATGGCGCTGGCGGCGGCGGCGGCGTGGTGCTGGACCGCTTTTTTGTCGGACTGTTCGGTATGGGTGAAACCTTCGACCGCATCAGTGTCGGCAACGAACAACTCGCCCTCGGCTACGGCGGCCTGTGGCTGGGTTACACCATTCCATCCCACAAACTGCTGCACCTGTACACTTCCGTAAAAATCGCCGGCGGCGGCGTGGCCGTCACAAATTTCCGGGACGACTGGGATTTTGAAGACAATTTTAACGACGCTACATTGGTCGTGGTCCCCGAAGCCGGCCTGGAACTGAATATCGCGCGCTGGTTTCGCCTCGGCGGCACCGCGGGCTACCGTTTTGTCGACGGTTTTGAAGGCTGGAACAATTACAAGAAAAATGATTTGAACGCGCCGGTGTATGCGCTGACGCTGCGATTCGGCTGGTTTTGAATCGTGAGTGGTGAGTCGTGAATCGTGAGTGGAGCTTCGCCCAAGACAACTACAAGATGCTTGGGCGAAGCTCCACTCACGATTCACGACTCACGATTCACGTTCACGAAGCGCCCTGCTTAATCTCCTCCACCACTTCCGGATTCAGCAGCGTAGAAATATCACCCAGGTTGGACGTGTCGCCTTCCGCTATTTTCCTCAAAATTCGGCGCATGATTTTACCCGAACGAGTCTTCGGCAGACCCGGAACGATCTGGATTTTATCCGGTTTGGCAATCGGCCCGATTTCTTTGGTAACAATATCTAGCACCTGCTTTTTAAAAGCGGCGTGGTCCGTAATCTTCTCCGTAACAATCACATAAGCATAAATGCCCTGCCCTTTGATATCGTGTGGGAAGCCTACTACGGCGCTTTCCACGATGTCCTCGTGCTTGTTGATGGCATCTTCCACCTCCGCCGTACCGATGCGGTGGCCACTTACATTGATCACATCGTCGACACGGCCGATGATGCGGTAGTAACCATCGTGGTCGCGGCGCACCCCATCGCCGGTGAAATAGAGATTTTTAAAAGTGGCGAAGTAATTCTGGCGGCAGCGTTCGTGGTCGCCGTAGGTGGTACGAATAATACTTGGCCAGGGGAATTTGATACAAAGCATACCTTCCACATCGTTGCCGACGATTTCCGTACCGTTGGCGTCCACCAGCACGGGTTGAACACCCGGGAGCGGCAGCGTGGCATAACAAGGTTTGGTTTTTGTAATACCCGCAATGGGCGTGATCATAATCCCGCCGGTTTCCGTTTGCCACCAGGTATCGACAATCGGACAGCGTTTTTTGCCGATTTTTTCATTGTACCAGTTCCAGGCTTCCTCGTTGATCGGTTCGCCTACAGTGCCGAGTACCCGCAGCGAAGGCAGGCGGCGGTTTTTCACCCATTCGTCGCCCGCAGCCATCAGCGCGCGGATAGCCGTCGGGGCGGTGTAAAAAATATTCACTTTATGTCGTTTGATCACATCCCAGAAACGACCCGGATTCGGGTACGTGGGCACACCTTCAAAGATCATGGACGTTGCGCCCGCGAGTAAGGGGCCGTAAATAATGTAGGAGTGACCGGTAATCCAGCCCACATCAGCCGTACACCAGTAAACATCGCCTTCGTTGTACTGGAATACGTTGCGGAAAGTGTACTCCGTGTACACCATGTAACCGCCGTGGGTGTGCACGACACCCTTGGGTTTGCCCGTTGAGCCGGAAGTGTACAGGATGAACAGCGGATCTTCCGAGTCCATTTGCTGGGCCTTGCAACTTTTGCGTTTACCCGCGATGACCTCATGCCACCAATGGTCGCGACCTTCCGTCCAGTTCACTTTGTCGCCCGTGTTCTGGTGCACGATAACGGTATGCACGGATTCACAGCCATGGGTCAGGGCTTCATCGATAATTTGTTTGACGGGAATATTTTTTGCGCCGCGTGCATTATAATCGGACGTGATCACGACCGTGCATTGGGCATCCTTGATCCGGTCGGATACCGCTACTGCTGAAAAACCAGCAAAAACCACCGAGTGAATAGCGCCGATACGGGCGCAGGCCAGTACCGCTACCGCCAGTTCAGGCGTCATGGGCATATAAATACAAACCCGGTCACCTTTTTTAACGCCATTTGCTTTGAGTGCATTGGCAAACTGGCAAACCTGCTGATACAGTTGTTTGTACGTAATTTTTTTAGGTTTCGCAGTTGGGTCGTTGGGTTCCCAGATCAGCGCGGTTTGTTTGCTCCTGGTAGGCAAGTGCCGGTCGAGTACGTTTTCCGTAATATTGAGTTTACCGCCGACAAACCATTGCACGTCCGGTTCCTTAAAATTCCATTTCAGCACTTTTTTCCAGGGCTTTTTCCACTGGAAAGTTGAAGCCTGTTCTGCCCAAAAGCCTTCCGGATCTGCTACGGAACGCGCATATTCGGATTTGTATTCGTCAAACGATTTGATTTGTGATGTCATAGGTAACTTATTCTTCAAAAATGAAAGTTTGGTAGGGCTAATTCGGGGCGGTAAAATAAGCAGGTCTTCGTTTTTTTTATGGAAAAACCGGAACGGGAAATTACTTCCCGTCCCGGACGATTCAACTAAAATCAAAACGAAACACTATGTAATTTTTCTTTTAATTCATCCAGCACGTAGGAATCCTCGATGGTGGAAGGGGGCTGGAATGTTTTGCCATCCGCAATATTACGCATCACCCGGCGCAGGATTTTCCCTGAACGTGTTTTGGGTAATCGCTTGACAATCAATGCATTTTTAAAGCAGGCCACAGCGCCGAGTCGCTCGCGAACCATCTGCACCAACTCCGCTTCCAGCGCTGTTTCGGTCATTTCAATGCCCGCTTTCAGTACCACAAAACCCATAGGTACCTGACCTTTCAAGTCATTGGCCACACCGATTACCGCACACTCGGCAACGGCAGGGTGCGCCGCCACAATTTCTTCCATATCGGCCGTGCTGAGCCGGTGGCCGGCCACATTGATCACATCGTCGATGCGGCCGGTGATGTAGAAGTAGTCATCCTGATCGCGGTAGCCGCCGTCGCCGGTGAAGTAATATCCGGGATACGCTTTGAGGTAACTGTCTTTGAATTGTTCCGGCGCTTCCCAAAGTGTAGGCAAGCAACCCGGGGGCAAAGGCAGCCGAATACCTACTGCGCCTTCTTCACCTGCCCCCATAATATTTGCCTCACTATCAATGATTTGCACATCAAATCCGGGGACGGGTTTGCCGACAGAGCCAGGCGGCACGGACAACAATTCCACACCTGCCAGATTGGCCAGCATGGGCCAGCCGCTTTCCGTCTGCCACCAGTGATCGATGACCGGGATACCGAGCAATTGTTGCGCCCATTCGAGCGTGGCCACGTCGCAGCGCTCGCCGGCCAGGAAAAGATACCGGAGTGAATCGAGCGAATAACGTTGTTTCAACAAACCATCGGGGTCTTCTTTTTTTACCGCCCTGAATCCGGTCGGAGCCGTGAACATCACTTTCACTTTATACTCTGAAATCACCCGCCAGTAGGCGCCCGCATCCGGCGTACGAACGGGTTTGCCTTCATACAAAATCGTGGTACAACCACTGATCAGGGGCGCATAAACGATATAGGAATGGCCTACAACCCAGCCCACATCGCTGGCAGCCCAATACACATCACCGGGCTGTGCATCATAGATATGCTGCATGGAAAAACGCAGGGCAACAGCGTGTCCGCCATTGTCGCGTACAATCCCTTTGGGTTTGCCGGTGGTTCCACTGGTGTAAAGAATGTACAGCGGATCGGTGGCTGCAACCGGCGTACATCCAACGGGTTTTGCCGAGCGTGCCAGCAATTCCCAGTCGTGGTATCGCTGGTCTGTCAGTTCTGCTTTTCTGAACCAGCGCTGGCACAATACCACATGATCCACCTGGTGCCGGGCTTCTTTTAATGCTGATTCAAGAATGGGTTCGTACGGAATAATTTTGTCAAACTCCACGCCTGCACTGGCAGTCAGGATGACCTTGGGTTGCGCGTCGTCGATGCGAAGCGCCAACTCGTGCGGCGCAAATCCGCCAAACACCACCGAATGAATCGCCCCCAGTCGGGCACAGGCCAGCATTCCGATCACCACCTGCGGGATCATGGGCATATAAATGATAACCCGATCGCCCTTCCCTACCCCGAGCTGCTGCAAGGCTCCGGCAAAACGGGCCGTTTCGTCCAGCAGTTCCCGATACGTGAATTGCTGGAAAGTTTGTGTGACCGGCGAATCATAAATCAGCGCAACCTGATCGGCCCTGCCATTGGCTACATGATAATCGAGCGCCAGGTGACAAGTATTCATCATCCCGCCCGCATACCAGCGATAAAGGTCGTTTTCATCCTTTGATAGAATCTGCGTGGGGAATTCAAACCAATCTATGGCGCGCGCTTGCTCCGCCCAAAAACCTTCGGGATCTGCAATGCTGCGCTGATAAAGTGTTTCGTAAGTCGTCATGTCAATTCGGAATGAAATTTCGAGTGGAATGCCAAACACCGACAGGATGTTCCGGCGTTTTGCATTTTTTACAAGGCGAAGTTACGAAAAACACATATAGTTATGTATATACTTTGTATAATTTTTTTTAAAAAAACTTGTTTAGTTTGTTCAATGCTTTGGCTTTTAGTGGTGGCATTGGTTTT
>JADLCC010000054.1 GCA_020847425.1 Saprospiraceae bacterium | reverse complement strand
TAAAGTGAAAAGATACTGTTTGGGCAGTGACTATGCCATTCACATACCAGGTATATTGTTCTGCATTTTGACTGAGGTTTTGCAAAAAAAGCGTGTCGGCCACCTGCATCGTGACCGTACTGCTGGGCGCTATCGCAGCAGTGATACCCGAAAAACAGGCCTCCAGGCAGGCAGGACTTTCTGTAAGTTTAAAACGCCTGGTAATGACCACGTTGCGCATTCTTTCGGCCTGACCTTCTGTGAACCTGTTGCGACACTGTTGAGGAGAATAATCCAGAAAATTATCGGTCATATCGAGCGTGTCGGCACTAAAAGGGTTGGGGGCAGGCGCATCCGCGTCGGTATGACAAGAGTTGAAAGTACAAGCGGTAAAGGTGCCCTGATCAGGCGGGGTGTCACAAACCCTGTCGCCCTGCGTCAGGCAATTGTCGTTTAAACATCCGCCTTCAAACGTGTGATACAGTCCGAGGTAATGCCCCATTTCGTGCGCAAGTACGCTGTTTGCGCCAGAGTTATCCACACCAGTGTAATTGGCAACCATTACAATGCCGTCTCGCTCACTGCCCACGGCATAAGGAAGCGTAGCATATCCCAGGTATGCGATTCCACCGGGAGGCGCGGAAGATCCGATGCTGTTCACCACCCAAATATTGATGTAGTGGAGTGGATCCCAACGCACCAGGTTTTTGAGCATTAGATCGTCCGGATCCACCAATACATTGGTAAGCGGCGATTCCGTGCGCGTGATGCCGGTGGTAGGCGCGCCGTTGGGATCGCGTCGGGCCAGGCAAAACTGGAGTTTGACATCTGCCCCTGGTCCGTTTTGTGCGTATTCGCCTGAGTGTGCAAAAGCGTTATTCAGATACTCAAGCGCCCGGTGAATCCGGTCGTCTGAAATGTTTTCGGGTCCATTTTGATGAATAATGTGGAAAACAACAGGCAAGACGACGATTTGGGCGGTATCCTGATCAGACATTCGGGCGCTTATAAGTTGTTGCTCATAAAGCGCCTCATCCATTTGGAACCGGGCTAATGCTATTTCAGGGTTCGTTTGCAGGATGGTCTGATACAGATAGTCGCTACCGCAAGGCTGAGTTTCAGGAACATTCTGGCCAACCAAAAAATGAGGGATGATCTGAAAAAAGCCGGCTAACAAAAGGTTGTTAATGGGACGCATAAGGGTATAAGAAGAGAATGTAATAATATCTAAAACAAAGATGCGTAAATTTTCCCAACACTACCATTCCGTTTTGGCAGTTATGTAAGAAAGGTGTCATTAATAACTCGGCAGGATTTGATTGAGCATGAATCGGTTTTTAAAAAAAACAGCTCTCCCACCCAAACACGAGGCAACCTGCTTCACAACGCCTCTGGGTTTTCAACAAAAAAGTCCGACTTTTACCAGGCAATAAAATCGTCCCTAACCGTATGTCACTGACCAAACACGACAAGGCCGCCCTGCGCGCCACCATCTTCCGCCATCTGGACGGAATCGCGACGGCCCCAACCGCCTACACCCTGCTGGAAAAAGGGGTCCTACAACATCTGCTCGATAACGGCGAGGCCGATGTAACCGAACTGGCCGCCTTGTTCAAGGCTAACGAGGGCTACCTGAACGTCGCACTCCGCATTCTGTGCTCCCAGGGTTGGCTGGATACTGAAGTGGACAACGCCCACAACCGTGTCCGCTACCGCATCAATGCCAGCAGCGCCACGGCATTTGAGCTGTGTCACCTGTACAAAGACGTGGTGGCGCTGTTGCGACTCTCGGGGCAGTTCCATCGCCGCAAGTTCGAAAGAGCGCCATTTGTGGTGCTGGAAGGTATTTTCAATAAATACCGCGACAACTATGGCATTGTGTTTTCGGAAAATCCCGACACGCGGCGCATACAGGAGCAGGTGCTCAAGCATATCGAAGGCATTGCCATCAGTCCCAGCATTGTGGCATTGGGTATGGGGGGTATGTTCCACAAATACTTCATGGAAGCCTCCTTTAAGCCGGAGGAATTTCACGAGGATGTGGAAAGTTTTGGCAAAATCCTCGACTTCTTTTCCTTTCTTGGCTGGTTTGAGAAGAAAGGGCACACCTATCGTTTTACCGAAACAGGGCTGTTTTTTGCCCGCCGGGCCAGTGCCTACGGGGTAACGGTATCCTATATTCCAACCTTTAGAAACCTGGGCGAACTGATTTTTGGAAACCCCGAAATACTGTGGACCACCGCACCGGGCATGCCCGAGCAGCACGTGGATCGCGAGATGAATGTGTGGGGAAGCGGAGGCGCTCATGCCGCCTATTTTAAGAAAATTGACGAGGTAATCATTGATTTGTTCAACCGCCCATTGGACGAACAGCCCAAGGGAATTGTGGATATGGGCTGCGGCAACGGGGCTTTTTTGCAACATATTTTCGAGGTCATTACCCTGCGCACCCTGCGCGGCGAAATGCTCGAGGAGTACCCGCTGTTCCTCGTCGGCGCCGATTTCAACGAGGTGGCGTTGCGCGTCACCCGGGCTAACCTGACCAAGGCCGATATCTGGGCCAAGGTCATATGGGGCGATATCGGCCGGCCGGATTTGC
>JADLCC010000053.1 GCA_020847425.1 Saprospiraceae bacterium | reverse complement strand
TGCCCTGCGGACTGTGGTGTTCTGCCAGCAGGCGGCTACCGAGAAATGGCACGATGGTGAGCGAAACGAACAAGGAGGCCAGCACCGTCAGCACCACGGCCATCGGCAGCGAACGGATGAAGTCGCCCGAAGCCTCGGGTAAAAAAACGAGCGGTAAAAACGCCAGCACCAGCGTGGCGGTGCAACCCAAAACGGCCAGCCCGATTTGTTTGGTGGCGAGAATGGCCGCCTCTCGTTTCGGATGCCCTTCCCGCAGCCAGCGTTCTATGTTTTCCACAACCACAATCGAGTCATCGACGAGGATACCCAGCGCGATGATGAGGCCGACGATGCTCAACTGATTCAGTGAATAACCCAATTGATCGAGGGCGAACAAACCTATGGCAATACTGAGTGGAATGGAGATCATCACGACCAGCGCAGCCCGCCAACCCAGCGGCAACAGGGTGAGCAATACCAACAAAATAGCGATGCCAAAATCCTTGAGGAAGCGGCCCAGGCGTTTGCTCACGGCCTCGTTCTGGTCGAACACCTTGACATAGTCCATGTTCGAGGGGATGCCGCTGCGCCATTCTTTCACCACATCGCTGACCTGGCCGCCTACCACGGTGATATTTTGCTCGTCTTTCATGCGGGCGGTCACCCATACGCAGCGGGTACCGTTGATGCGGGCGAGGTGCCGCGGCTCTTCATATGCCCAGTCTACGTCTGCTAAATCCTTGAGGTACAGTATTTTACCGTTGTTGCCGTTGATGACGGTGTTTTTTACTTCGTCGAGGCTTTCGAAGTCGCCGCTGGTTTCGACAAAGAATTTGCGGTCGCCGGCGTCGATAGCGCCGCCCGGGATGGACACGTTTTCGCTTTGCAAAGCGCCCAACACGCGGCTCACCGGCAAACCTTCAGCGGCCATTTTAGGCAGGTTGAGGCTGATGCGCACTTCGCGTTTTGGGTAGCCCCAGGTATCGGCGGCTTTGATGCCGGGCAGTTTTTCCAGTTCCTCCTCCAATCTTTCCGCTTCAAATCTCAGTTCAGCGAAGGAGGCGTTTTCACTCACCAGGCCGCCTTGCAGAATGGCTACATCGGAAGAGGAGAATTTTTGAATGGTGATCCGGTAAATATCCGCAGGCAGTTCGGCGCGCAGGGCATTGACCTCCCGCACCACTTCCTCGTACTTTTTATCGGTATCCTGACCGTGTTTGAACTCCATGGTCAGCAGCATAAAGCCGTTGGAAGATACCGAGCGCATGCGGTCGATATTCTCCAGGCCACCCAGCCGCGTTTCCACTTTGTCGGTGATCTTGTTTTCAATTTCGGCCGGTCCGGCGCCCGGATAAACGATGACGACGTTGTAACCCGGCGGGGCAAATTTGGGGTCCTCGGCGCGGGGCATATTCAGCAGCGAGCCGAGGCCAAGCGCCATGACAAAACAGAAAATGATAAAGGTAAATTGACTGTTTTTGACGGAAAATTCGGCGATTTTCATGTGTGTAGAGGTAGGTGTTTTGGTGTTTTGGTGTTTTTGTGTTTTGGGCTGGTAACCCCGGAATCGGTTTAAATTGTAATCAGTATATTGAAAATGAACCACTTGCAATAAATACAACTCGTTTATTTAAAACTGATTCCGGGGTTACCAGCCCAAAACACAAAAACACAAAAACACCAAAACACCAAAACACTTAGTGGAGATAATTAGATTTTTTTCACTTTTTTCTTTTCCGTCAAATAAGGCGCGCCCGCAGTCACCACCTCATTCACCCCTTCCAGTCCGCCGGCGATAATCACCTGATTGCCTTCCATAAAGGCCACCTGAACGGGCATTTTCCGGACCGATTCACCGTCGGCCTGAACGGCAAAAACAAAAGCGTTTTTACCGTTGCCTTCCACGATGGATTCCACCGGAACAATGGTGTAAGTTCTTGATTGTGAGGGTGTAATATCGACCTGTGCAAATAGCCCGGGTGCAAAACGTTTGCCCTGCGGCGTGATGCGGATTTCCACGGTGTACAGGCCGCTGGCGGGATCGGCAGCCGGCGCGAGGTCGGTCACTTTACCCGGGAAAACGGTGTTTTCATAAGCGTCCATGGTCACTTTGGTGGACATTCCGAGACTAATCCGGGCCCAGTCGCGGTCGCTGACATTGATTTTTACAACCCAGTCGTCCTTGCCCGTTTCAAACAGTACAAAAACTGGGGTGCCGGGTCCGGTGATTTCCCCTTCGTTCATCAGTTTTTTGATGATTTTGCCGCTTCTGGTGGCACGTATTTCCGCGTATTGCTGGTTGAATGTGGCGATGCGGGCCGTTTCTTTGGCGATATCGCGGCCGGTCGTGGCATTTTCCAGGAGTTCGAGCGTGGCGCTGCTGTCCTTGTACAAACCTGTCACGCGGTTCAGGTCGCGTTCGGCTTTGGCGAGTCCCTGCTGGGCCTGGTTGACCTGCGCGTCGATTTCCGTTTTATCCAGAATGGCGAGGAGTTGGCCGCTGCGGACCACGTCGCCTTCATCCACGTAAATTTTGCGGATCACGCCGCCCACTTTGAACGACAGTCGCTGCTCGGCGGACGAACTCAGGATGCCGCTGGCGTGGATGGGCAATGCAATGGTACGTTGTTGAACCGTGCTGGTACGAACGGGGATACGTTCGTCTTCTACCGTTGGTATGTTGCTGCTGGCGACGCTTTTTTCACCGCAACCGCCGAGCAAACAGAACAGGCCGACAACGGCCACCAGGACGAGGCCGGGCATGGCGAGGGTTTCGATTTTTAGTTTTGTATTTTTCATAAAATGGTGATTTTATTAATGTTGAGGGGCTGAGATATTAAGTAACCCAAGTGTGACCTAACCGCAAAGCGGTTGAATATGAATAGCCCCCGATGCAATCGGGGGAAAACGTCAAATGATTCCGCAACCACGAAGTGGTTGAATATCAATGTGTTTAAATGCTTTAATCATGTTTGCCTGTTTATTCAACCGCTTCGCGGTTGGTACCCCTTGTTCGCTTAAATACCCCGGATTTCATCCGGGGCTATTCATATTCAACCGCTTTGCGGTTTGATCACAACTTGAATTAGTTGCTTTGAAAGTTTGCCGTAGTAACTCATTGGTTATCATTGCCTTTTGCAATTTTTCCTTTTTTTCTTAAAGACCTGCAGCCCGACGGATTGCCGCATCTTTCAGGATCACATCCGACCAGGCCAGGGCGCTTTGCACACGGGCGCTGGTGACACGGTTCTGGGCTTCCAGGAATTCGATCAGGAGGACCTGGCTGGCGCGGTATTTATTCTGCGTGATGCGGAAACTCTCTTCGGCTGCGCGTAGACCGACCTGGGAAGTCTGAAAGGCGTTTCGGGCGCTTTCCAGGTCGTTCCAGGCGGTGGTTACCTGTAGCGCTACCTGTTGCTGCACCTGCTGGTACTGGGTGCGGATTTTTTCGGATTCGATGCGCGCTTCCTGGGTTTTGCTTTTGCGTTGTCCGCCGTCGAACAGGTCGTAACTCAGACCGACTTGCGCCAAAGCGTAGGCTTGTTCTTTGTTGAATTTGTAACCGAAACCCTGAAAACCCAGGCTGCCACCGACATAAAAATCGGGGATTTTGCTGTTGGCGTCGTTGCGTTTGATATCCGTTTCTGCTGCTTGCATGCCGGCACGGAGCGCGGCAAATTCCTGGCGTTTGTCCAGGGCCTGAGTGATAAGTTCTTCCGGGCGATAAACGGGCACAGGTGTGCGCAGCAGGAGCGTGTCGGCCACTACTTCGCTGTTTAAATCCCTGTTAATCAGGAAATTAATATATGCTTTGGCGTCGTTTTGCGCTTTGCGGAGTTGGATGATTTGGAGATCCGCTTTGCTGAGTTCGTAGTCGGCGGTGGTGACGACGTCTTTTGTAGCGACGTTGTTTTTGACCAGCGATTCATTAAAACGGCGGAGTTCCAGCAGCACGGTTTTGGTGTTTTGCCAGATTTTTTCGCCTTCCATGGCCTGTAAATATTGCAGGTACACTTCCGTGATCTGGTAGCGCAGTTCGTGCTCGTAAGCGGCTTTTTGCGCTGCTTTGGACTGGAAAAGTTGCTGCTGAATGTCCCGGTTGTAGCGCAAGTCGGAATTGTACAGCGGGTAAGAGAAACTCAGTTTGGTTTCGTGGAAATTATTGGGCAAAAACTGGATCTGCTGGTTGGCCAGGGTCGGGAACTGGTTGGTCTGGGTTATTTCATTCAAAGTGCTGTACACCGGATTCAGCAGGTCGCCGATGGGGAAATCGATCTTCCGGCCGCCGGCTGCAACGGTGTAGTTGGCATCAAAGGTCAAACGCGGTAAAAAGAGCGCTTTTGACTGGCGAATACTTTCCTGTGCTTTCCGAAGGTCGGCGCCTTGCTGCTGCAGCGCGAGATTGCTGCTAAGGCCTGTCTGGATGTACGACTCCAGAATGCTGGATTGCTGCGCATAAATATTTGACAGACAAATACTTAAAGCAAAAAGAAGAAGAGGGTGGGTCAGATATTTCATCAGGATAAAACAGTTTTAATAAACTGAACGGTGTTTATTTTTGGGTACAAAAAAATGCAACCGAAAGGAGTTGCAAAAAGAAAAAACGGTGAATGGCAAATATTCCGGGGTGAATCGTCTATTCCGGTCTACGAACCGGGATCGCGCTTTTTACAAATGTTCCGCCATCTTCAGCAACATGGCAAACGACTTGCGTGCCATCTCTTCCCGCTCTTCCGGCGGATACATCCGCATCCGGTCGCGCACAAACAAAGAAACCAGTCCGTGCGCGTGGCACCAGAGGGTGTAAGCAATGGTTTTGGAATCGGTGCTTTTGAAATATCGGGCATCGACGCAGGCCTGTACGGTGTCTTCAAAAAACTGGTGTACAGACAGTCCGAGGGCCCAACACTCCTGAGTCTCCAGGGATTCCATCGGGGCGCGGATGATAACGAGCAGGTCGTACAGGCCGGGGTGCTTCATGCCGAAGTCGATATAGCGCCGCCCGAATTCGACGAGCCGCTCCCATGGATCTACGATCGTTGCAACAGGCAGCAGGTGGTCGCGTTTGACGGCTGCGGCCTCGTATTGCAAGGCAAAAAAGATATCGTTCTTGTCTTTAAAATAGAGGTAAATGGTGGCAGGACTGTACTCGATGGCTTCTGCGATGTTGCGGATGCTCACGGCATCGTAACCTTTTTCCCGAAACAAATGCAGCGCCGCATCCAGTATGGCTTGGCGCATTTCCTTCTTATCCCGCTCTTTGCGTTCTGTGATACTCATTAATGGTCGGTGATTTTAAACTTAACGGCGCAAAGATAATGAACAGTGTTCAGTAGATGCAAATTTTTATTGGTAGCACAGCCTTATTGAAGTTTCTAAATAAAGCAGAGTTATAATTTTATTCATCTGCCGTTCATTTACTTGGGTTTTAGTGGTGGCATGGGTTTATAGACATTGAACAGTTTGTTTTTCGGACGAAAAACAAACTGTTCAATGTCTATAAACCCATGCCACCATTACGCAGGGCGCCGATTGATTTTCAAAAAAAGATAATGCTGTTTTATTTAGAAACTTCAATCAGGCTGTCGGGAAAAGGCCATTAATGGCTTCCAATAGAATCGCGGTATGTTAGGTTATATTTATTAACGGCCATAAATGGCCTTTTCCCGACGGCTTGAAAGCCGTGCTACCATCCCTCATCCCTCATCCCTCATCCCTGATTCATCACTTCCCAGGTATGATCCCCCAGCAGCCGCACCGTAGCCAGGTGCTCGTACGGTTGTTTTCTTCCCCATTCGGAAGGTGCGATCATGGACAGCAGGTGTACGCCGTCGGATTTGCGCTGATATAGGTGGTAGAGGTGGTGGATGACCGGCTGAAAAGGGATTTCAGCCTGGTAAATGGCTTCGGAGATGGCCATGCGGTCGTTGAGCGATTTGGCCTGGTTCACCAGCGTTTCCATCTGGCGGCGCAGTTGTTCCATTTGCCGGTCCGTCTGGTCGTACATGGCGGTCATCGCATTGCCGCGAATACGGCCTTTGTCTTCCGGGCGGATTACGGCGCCGCCAGCCGTATGCGCGTAAGGCAGCAAACTGGGTGTTTCGGCAACTTTATCTTTGTCAATCGGGTTGACAAAAGCATCTTCAGCAGGGGTGTTCTCTTTTTTCGCCATATTGTTTGAATGTACCCAAAACGCAAAAACTGATATTTGGTTGACTCAACACACGAAAGGTTTACCCACAAAAACAGAAATTTCCGGCGAAAGGGACAGCCGGATTTTGACAATGAGCGGTTCTTCCAGCGTTTGTGCAATTTTTGCATGCAGGCGATAGGCTGTTTTGATCGCACTGAATACCATACCGGTCAGGCTGCCAGATTTATGTGCTGCCAGGATTTCCGCCAGTTTTTCGGGTGGAAAGTTGACGTGGCTGCTGCTTAATTCCACTTCCAGCGCCGGACTCAATCCCATTACGAATGCAAAATTGGTGACTTGCAACCCGTATCCTTCAATTTTCGGAAATTCCTCCAGCCATTTTTCAATAGCGGCAACGGTATGGTCCAGGGCTGCCTGGCTCAGACCGGCGGTTTTCTCTTTCAGGATGCTTCCGGCTTGTTGTGCCGATTCAAAAAAAAGGGCGCTTAGTTTATCTTTCATTATTCTTTATTTAGAAAAATCATGTTCATCAGGCACATCCTATGCATCATGGTTAAAGCCATGTTTCACATTGGAAGTGATATTTTGAAACGTCCATTCCAAACGACCCTCAAAAGTATGTTTTCGTACGGTACAATTTGTAATCGGGCAAACCTTACACGAATTGGGCGGCATGCATCCATCGGTGTGTACGAACATCTCCAGGGACTGCGGGAAATTTTTTCGGATCAGAAGGTCGAGTGCATCCACCTCCGCATGCGCCTGATTGACATTGTAATACCAGGGCACAGTCAGGTGACAATCCAGGTGCAGAATGGGGCCGTATTTGATGATACGCAGGTTGTGCAGGTCGATCCAGGCATCGCGTTTGTTCAGGTTCAACACAGTGATGAGTTGTACCAGCAATTCGCTGTCGGCTTCGTCCATAATACCCGCCACAGTTTGCCGTATAATTTTATACCCCTGCACGATAATGATCAGCGCTGAAACAATAGCCACCGCGCTGTCGATCCAGATTATTCCGGTAAACAACAGCAACAGCAAGCCGACGACGATACCAGCGGTGGTCCAGGTGTCCGACTGCAAATGTTTGCCACTGCTTTCCAGTGCAATGGAGTGCTGCTGCTTGCCCACCCGGATGCACCAGGCGCCGATCAGATAGTTGACAATCGCCGTAGCCCCGATGAGTATGATACCGATATCCAGTTGTTTGACCGGATGGGCATGGATCAGGTTGATGACCGATTCATAAACGATTACAAAACCTGCTACCAAAATCAATATGCCTTCAAAAGAAGCGGACAACAACTCCGCTTTGCCATGGCCGTACGGGTGGTTTTCATCGCGGGGTTTTGCGGCCAGTCGCAGGCTGTACAAACCGGTAAAGCCAGTCAGTACATTGACGGTGCTTTCCAGGGCATCCGTGAGCACGGCGACGGAATTGGTCAGAAAATAAGCCAGTATTTTGACCGCGAACAATATGACAGAAGCAATTACAACCAATTGTTGAACGCGAATCGAGACAGATGAAGAAGGATACATGGCTATGCGGTTTGTTGCAGGCGAATTGGACTGCAAAGAAGGAAAGTGTTTATCTTTTTGTGTTTAGTGAATAGGGTGTGGTTGATTGCGAATTTTT
>JADLCC010000052.1 GCA_020847425.1 Saprospiraceae bacterium | reverse complement strand
CAATTTAACGCCCCGCTAACAAACTTTAAATTATATTTTAGGGTGGTTTTGCTGTTTATAGTTGTCTGGAAGATGAAAGTATAATACAACAAGTCTTTGTATTAAATAGGTTTTGAACAAGAAGGCTGACTACCCATGCTTGCTCAACGCCCAACATCCTCAACCGCTCAACTACACTATAACCATGAAACGCATTTTGTTTTTCTCCATGTTGCTGTTGCTTGGCAGTGCCGGCACCGTATCGGCCCAGTATTTCGGGCGCAACAAACCGCACTACCAGCAACTCGATTTTAAAGTGCTGGAAACCCCGCATTTTATCATTTACGAATACCTGAACAACCCCGACAAGCGCCAGGAACTGGCCGAAGCTGCCGAACTCTGGTATGCCATGCACCAGGCGGTGCTGCGCGATACTTTTAAGGAAAAGAATCCGCTGGTGATCTACAACGACCACGCAGGGTTCCAGCAAACGAACACCATACAGGGCGATATCAGCGTCGGAACAGGCGGGGTGACCGAAGGCTTGCGCAACCGCGTGATTTTTCCCTTCGCTATGACGAACCAGCAAACCAACCATGTGCTGGGCCACGAACTCGTGCACGCTTTTCAATACCATATGGTGCTGGGAGGTGATTCGACCAGTATGCAGAACATGGCTAACCTGCCGCTCTGGATGGTGGAAGGTCTCGCCGAGTACCTCTCCATCGGTCGCGTGGATGCGCACACAGCCCTCTGGATGCGCGATGCCGTGCTGAACGACGATGTGCCGCGGATCAAAGACCTCGACAACTACAAGTACTTCCCTTACCGCTGGGGTCAGTCTTTCTGGGCTTACGTCACAGGCGTGTACAGCGATGAATCCATCCAGCCGTTGTTTATGAACACCGCCAAATACGGCCTGAAAAAAGCCGTGCCGATGACGCTGGGCACTACCGTAGATTCGCTTTCCGAAGCCTGGCGCGGCACCCTCAAAAACCACTACGGGCGCTGGGTGACCAAAGGGAAAAAGGAAAATTTACCCGGCAAAACCCTGCTCGACGACGACAATGCAGGCGATATGAATATCGGGCCGGTACTTAGCCCAAACGGCAAGTATGTCATTTTTCTTTCTGAAAAAAACCTGTTCACCACCGACCTCTTCCTGGCCGACGCCAAATCGGGTAAAATCCTGAAAAAAATAGCCAGCACGTCCAGCGACAGCCATATCGATCAGTTGAACGCTATCGAAAGTTCCGGCACCTGGTCGCCCGACAGCAAACGATTCGCCTTCGACGCCTATGAAAAAGGCCGGAGTATCCTGATCGTAAAAGACGCACTACGCGGCAAAACCGTCGATAAAATCCGCATTCCGGGCATTCCGGCATTCAGCAATCCGGCCTGGAGCCCCGACGGCAAAACCATCGTAGTCAGCGGCCTCGTGAACGGCCAGACCGACCTGTATGCCTACAACCTGAAATCAAAAAAAGTGCAGCGCCTGACCAACAGCCGCGCATCCGAAATACTGGCCACCTGGAGCCCCGACGGCAAATACCTCGCGTATTCGACCGATGCGCTCAGCCTGCAGCGCGGCCGCAGCAACGGCGTGTGGAACATGAACCTGGCTTTGCTGGATGTGGCTGCCGATACGGCTATTCAGATTGATATTTTCCCCGGCGCCGACAACCTGAACCCGCAGTTCGACAAAGCGGGCAACCTGTTTTTCCTGAGCAACCGCGACGGCTTCCGCAATTTGTACAAATACGAAACCGGCAGCAAAAAAGTGTTTCAACTGACACAGTTTCAAACGGGTATCACGGGCATTACGCCTTATGCGCCGGCCATTACCGTTGCCGAAGACCGCGACCGGATCCTGTACACGCACTACAACAAAGGCACGTATGTGATCCACCAGGCCAAAGAAGAAGATTTTACGGCAAAGGAAATAGATCCGTTGTCGGTTGATCTGACGCCCGCCGCTTTGCCGCCTTTTTTTCCGGGCAAACGCGATATCGTCAACACCAACCTGCGCCTGCTGGACGAAAACATGAAAACGCAATCGGGCGCAGTACCCACCACCGAACAGCAATACAAACCTAAATTCAAACTCGAATACGCAGGAGGCAGCACAGGCGTCGGCGTCAATACGGGCAACACCAGTTTTGGCACCACAGCGGGCCTCGCCGGCGGGGTCGATTTGTTGTTCGGCGACGTATTGGGCAACAATCAATTGTATGCCGGACTGGCTCTGAACGGAGAGATTGCCGACGCTGCCGGGCAGGTTTCTTACATCAACAATAAAAAACGCATCGGCTGGGGGGTTAATGCTTCGCATATCCCATATAGTTCATTGGAATACAATACTTTGCAAATAGTGGAACTGGAAGTGGGCGGCGTGCCGCAAACGTTCCTCGAAGAAGCCATCGGCATCAACCGCTTGTTCCTCGACCGCGTAGGCGGCGTGGTGTTTTACCCTTTCTCCACCACCAAACGGGTGGAACTGGGCGGCGCGCTCGAATTTTACAATTCCCGTACCACACGTTATGCCACGTATTACGACGCCAACGGTTTTGCGCGTTTCACCCAGCGCACCAAGGAACCCAAGCAGCCCGGACTGGCGCTGCAAAACCTGAGCGTCGCGCTGGTCGGCGATAATTCGTATTTCGGCCTGACGGCGCCGCTGCAGGGCTGGCGCTACCGCCTGGGTGCGGAGCAGTATTTCGGCGACTTCCAGTTTTCCACGCTGCTGCTCGACGGCCGCAGGTATTTCTACGCTAAACCGGTCACCCTCGCCGTGCGGGGCATGGCTTACGGGCGTTTCGGTGGTAATTCTGCCGATCTGTTTCCACTTTTTGTAGGCCAGGCCAATTTTATGCGCGGTTATACCCGGCAGGTGCTGACGGAGGACGCGCCGGAACTGGTCGACCAGGTCTTTGGTAGTAAAATTGCCATAGGTAACTTCGAAGTGCGGCTGCCGTTCACCGGCCCGCGCAAGTTGTCGCTCATCAAATCCGGTTTTCTGATCACCGACCTGAATGTGTTTTTTGACGCCGGACTGAGTTTTTACGACCGCACGGATTTTCAGAAAGAAGACCCGGATCCGCTGGACGGACAAGACCACATTGTCCGCAAACCGATTTATTCTACCGGTGTGTCGCTGCGGGTCAATTTGTTCAATTATATCGTGCTGGAGCCTTATTTCGCGCTGCCGCTATCGGTGCCGAAGGAGAATCGGCGCTGGGCGTTCGGGCTGAATTTTACGCCAGGATGGTAGTTTAGAAGTGAGAGGTGAGAAGTGAGAGGTGAGAGACGTATAGTGAACCGCTTCGTATTTGGTATGTCAAGAACGAAGCGGTTCACTCTACGTCTCTCACCTCTCACTTCTCACTTCTCACCTCTAATATCAAGAGTTGCAGGTATTGTTGTTTGAGCGGATCGCGCAGCGCCTTGTTGGTTCGTGTATGAAACCGGTGCCCCGACAGAAAACTCACCTGTAATTTATTCCAGGCAATTTCATCGCTGATGAGGTGGTAGACTTTCATTTCTTTGAACAAGGTATTTCCGATAGAATAAAAATCGGGGCGGCCCAGGTAATCGAGGTCGGCGTCGCAGATGATTTCTTCCAGCAGGTTGGTGGGGGTTTGCGGGATTTTGGTGGCCATGATCATGCCGCAGATTTTTTCAATGTCTGCTGAATCGTAACCTAAAGCGGGTAGTTGGTCGCGTACGATAATGCAGCCTTCGGCTTCATGACCGGCGTGTTTGTTTTTAACAAAGCCGGCATCGTGGAAAAGCGCTGCGGTTTTGACGAGTACCAGGTCGCGGCCACGTATGCCTTCCTCCATGGCTATCTTCGTTGCCATTTTCAAAACATCCAGCGTGTGGTGCAATCCATGGTAATACAAATGAACGGACAGTTCCGTGCGGAGTCTGTTCAGGATGTATTTTTTAGCGGCGCGATAGTTCATATTGGATGGTCGGACTTCAGGTGGAACGCCATAAAGGGTCAATAGATTGGATGGCGAACCGCGTAAAATTGCGGCTTTTCTCAAAATTACAGATTGACTTGTAAAATTATTTGCCGGATGATCCAATTTTGTGCCGTTTTCGACCACTCAAGCTCAAAACAACCGTTACTTTTGATCCTCCTTTCGTATAGAATGGCGCCACTCGGTGGTTTTCTTTTTTTACATAACCTTATAGAAATTCAGAATTATGGATTTGATGCAAATTTTACAAGGCCAATTATCAGATGATGTTGTTGGTCAGATCAGCCAGCATATCGGCGCCGAACCGGAACAAACTGCAAGTGCGGCAAACGGTATTTTCGCTACTTTGTTGGGTGGGCTGGCAAATAATGCCAGCTCCGAAGGCGGACTTTCCGCATTGGGCTCCGCGCTCGATCGCGACCACGATGGTAGCATGGTAGACGACCTGCTGGGCATGGTTGGCGGTATGATGCAGGGCAACCAGTCAGGCAATGCAACCAACGGATCCGGAATTCTTGGGCATATCCTGGGCCAACAACAGGAGCCGGTTGCACAACAGATCAGCCAGTCTTCCGGCCTTAATGTCAGCCAGGTGATGAAACTGATGCCCATCCTCGCACCCATCGTAATGAGTGTGTTAGGTAAAGCCCGCAACCAGGGTGGACTCGACCTCGGCAGCCTGGCCAATATCCTGATGGGTTCCGCACAGAACGCTTCCCAGCAGGGTGGTATGGGCGACCTGATCGGCTCCGTACTGGGCAGTGTGCTCGGCGGCGGTCAGCAGCAGCAACAACCACAGCAAAGCCAGGGCGGCGATATGATCGGCAGTATCCTGGGCGGCCTTTTTGGCAAACGATAAAATTGTTGAGGGAGTTGAGGGTGTTGAGCGTGATAACTCACGGCTTGCATTACAACCCTCAACAATCTCAACCCTCAACTCCTCAACAATTTTAACCCTCTCTCAAACGCTTATGTTCACAGGTATCATCGAGTCGCTAGGAAAGGTAAAACGTGTGGAAAAGGACCGTTTAAACGTTCATTTCACCATCGAAAGCAGCCTTTCAGAAGCCTTAAAAATCGACCAGAGTGTCAGTCACGACGGGGTATGCCTCACCGTGGTGGCACTCGGCGCGGGTTGCCATACCGTAACTGCCGTGGATGAAACCCTGCGGCGCAGCAACCTGGGCGCCTGGGAAGTGGGCAAAAAAATCAACCTCGAACGCTGCATGCCGATGGGCGGCCGGCTGGACGGGCATATCGTGCAAGGCCATGTAGACACTACTGCAACCTGTACGGAAGTATTGGAAACGGGCGGCTCCTGGCGATACACCTTTCGCTACCAACCCAGTCCGGAGCACCTGCTCGTCGACAAAGGGTCGGTCTGTATCAATGGTGTGAGCCTAACGGTGGTGGAGCCTGTGGACGACCTGTTTTCGGTCGCTATCATTCCCTATACCTGGGAACACACTAATTTTCAGGAGATTAAAGCCGGAGACGCAGTCAATATCGAATTTGATATTATCGGCAAATACATAGCGCGACACCTGGCGGTTTATGGTAGGTAAAAGGCAAAGAGCAAAATGGCAAATGGCAAAAAAGCATTAGTGGGGCAGTCAGATACTCAAATACTCACATCCTCGAATCCTCACTTCTTCAAGTCCTCATTCAACTGCCGGTAGTTAATTTTCCCGCCATTGGCCTTCAAGTGTTCTACAATGACTATTGCCCTGCCGATGCGAACGTCTGTATTTTTTACATGACCAACAATGTAGAGTAGTGTGCGGAGTTTCCCCGGGGTAAGCGCATGAAAGAGGCGGTTGCCTTCTTCGTCCTGGGCCAGCACCTCGGCCAGTTCTTCGGGCATGGGCAGGCCGTATTCGCTTTCATCTTTGCGGAGACTCACCTGTGCGGGCGAACCGGGTTTCAGACCCAGTTGGTCCCGTATTTTTTTATTGACCACAATGCAGTAAATGCCCTCGCCTTTGGGGATCAGGCCGCATTGGAATTCAACTTTTCCATTCAGGGTACAAACGACGCGTTTGGCATCATCCGCCAAAAAAGTCTGGGCAATAAGATCGGGCACCGGCAGGTGAGCGCCCCAGAGTTTGTTGTCGGAAATTTCGAGAAAAGCGGTGAAATGCAGGGGATCTTCCATACTGGAGAGTGTTCTGGTGTGGTTTGATGGTTTGAAAGGGTTTGATGGTTTGAGGTGGTAACTTAAAGTCTTGAGTTGCCACCTCAAACCATCAAACCCTTTCAAACCATCAAACCCAAAACACCTACTTTCCTTAATTCAAATCCACATAAATCCCGGCCCGATCCACTTTATCAGGCAGGGGGCCGAAATGCGCCAGTTTCAGTTCCGCCATCCGGCGGCCGGCTATAGCGCATTCGAGCATACTTTTTTCATCGAGGCGGGCGGTCAGGTAACCCGACCAGAAGGCATCGCCTGCGCCCGTTGTGTCTTTTACTTCCACTTCGCGGGCAGGCAGGAAATGGCGTTCTTCACCATTGCCGACCCAGCAGCCTTTATCGCCGAGGGTGAAACACACTTCTGTTGCGCCCATTTTCAGGAAATGGTCGATCACCGATTCCGGCTCGGGCGATTCGTCTTCGTACAGGCGGCTCCAATCCACATCGCTCACTTTTACCAGGGTACGCAGGCGGCAGAGTTCTGCCAGCAGGCGCTGGGCTTCGCGGCGATCGGGCCATATTTTTTCAGCATAATTGGCGTCGATGCTCAACTGGCAGCCGGCGCGTTTTGCCTTTTCGGCGGCTTCCATCAGCACGTGCTGCGCCGGCTGCTTGCTGAGCGCGAAACAGGTGGTATGAAAAATGCCGATTTCCTCAAAACGCTGGTAAGGAAACTGGCGGATAGAAAGCATGGCATCGGCAGCGCGGTATGGCTGGAAATTGGATACCGTTGCGGAGCGCGTCACGAGAATCAGGGTAGTAGGTTCGTCTACCTGCGCGATGTATGTTGTATCGACGCCCAGTTTGCCCACATAATTGCGCAGCACATCACCCATATCGTCATTTCCGACAGATGCTGCCAGGATAGCATTGTTGCCCAACCTGGCCATATTCATGGCCAGGTTGGCAGGACTGCCACCAGGGATACGTTTAAAAAGGCTCGCTTCATCCAGCGTCTGAACAAATTCGGCAGTGATAAAATCAACCAGCAGTTCGCCGGCAGAAAGTATGTCAATGGGTCTTCGCATAAATCTTTTAGTCGTGTAATACTTCTTACTGTTTTATTGGGGCGAGGGGGTTGACGATATCTCCCTGAAAGCCAGATGTTTATATTAAAACATCTGCGCTGTTGTTGAAAAAACGATGGCAATGATACGGCAAATTCATTGCTTCTGCTACGCCACACTACCGTACATTTTTTTGCTCGGTTGATAAACCGATATGCTGGGATGCTGTTCCGGCATGGTCAAAAGCCAAGAATTGCCGGAACAGCGTTCCGGCGTACAAAAAATGTCCGGTATTGTGCTGCTACGCAGGTGGGAAACCGACCTCTTCGCCACTACCCCATCCCGCTCATTCCGATCACTTCCGCAAATACCCCCGCCGCCGTCACTTCTGCGCCCGCACCGGGTCCGCGTACCACAAGCGGGCGTTCGCGGTAGCGCTCGGTGGTGAATACCACCATATTATCGCTGCCGCTCAGGAAATAGAAGGGGTGGCTCTGGTCAAATTGCTGCAACACGATAGCCGCTTTCCCTTCTTCCAGTTTAGCGACGAAACGCAGCACCTTGCCCTCGTCTGCGGCAGTTTTGCGCAGGTCTTCAAAATAGGAATCCGATTGTTCCAGCGCTTCGAAAAACTGGTCGACAGAAGTTGCGCGAACACAGATTTCAGGCAAAATCTGTTCTACTTCCACGTCACTGGATTCCAGCGGAAGCCCCGATTCACGGGCCAGAATGAGCAATTTGCGGCGCACGTCGGAGCCGGAAAGGTCGTCGCGCGGATCGGGTTCCGTCAGGCCGCGTTTTTTGGCTTCGCGCACAATGGCGGAAAAACTGCCCTGCTGACTCGGGTCGCAGAACGTATTAAAAATGAAGGACAAAGTACCGGAAAGGATACCTTCAATCTTGACGATACGGTCGCCGGAATGAATGAGGTCGTTCAGGGTGGTAATGATCGGAAGGCCGGCGCCGACATTGGTTTCGTAGCGCCATTGCACACCGCGCTGGTTGGCCAGTTGTTTCAAACGCAGGTAATGCGCATACGGAGAAGAAGCCGCCACTTTATTCGGAGTGGAAACGGAAATGCTGGCATCCAGAATCTGTTCATAAAAGCCCGCTACATCGCCGGATGCGGTGTTGTCGACAAAAATCGCATTGGGCAGGTTAAAGGCTTTCATTTGTTCCGTAAAGCGCAGCATGGAAAAGGGTTCGCCCGTTTCCAGCGCATTTTTCCAGTCTTCCAGCGGCACGCCATTCTCCGTCAGCAGCATACGGCGGCTGTTGGCCAGTCCGACGATTTTGATTTCCAGGTTGCGTTTTTCGCGCAAAAAGTCGGCCTGCGACTGGATCTGGCGAAGCAAGGTGCTGCCGATAAGGCCCACACCCACCATATACAGGTGCAGGGTTTTGGTATCCGAAAGAAAAAACGCTTCGTGGATGGCATTCAGCGCTTTGGTTTCGTACATGGCATTGACGACCACGGAGATGTTCAATTCGCTGGAACCCTGCGCTATGGCGACAATATTCACACCGTTTTTGCCCAGTGCCTGGAATAGACGACCCGAAATACCAGGCCGGTAACGCATGTTTTCGCCCACAACAGCTACTACGGAAAGATCGGTCTCGATTTTCAGCGGTTCGATCAGGGTTTCCCGGATTTCGTATGCGAATTCTTTTTCGGCGGCTCTCTGGGCCAGTTTCGCCTGTGCCGGTGACACCGCAAATGTGATGCTGCTTTCGCTCGACCCCTGTGTGATGATAACAATATTGACCCCCACCTGTGCCAGCGCATTGAACAAGCGCGCCGCAATGCCCGGCACCCCGAACATGCCGCTGCCTTGCAGGGTCAGCAGGCACACCTGGTTGATACTGGATATGCCTTTGATGGCGCCGGCCCAGCCGCTGTCCGTGCCCGATGCTACCTGGGTTTCCGCAGGCGGATTTTCACCGATATAGGTTCCTTCAAAAGAAGGGTTGAAAGTATTTTTGATGCGCAGCGGAATACTTTTGGCCAATGCGGGCAGGATAGTAGGCGGGTAAATCACTTTTGCCCCGAAATGGCTCATTTCCATGGCTTCGCGGTAAGTCATGCTGGGCAGGGTAAACGCTTTTTTCACCCTGCGCGGATCGGCGGTAAGCACCCCGTCTACGTCCGTCCAGATTTCAATCACTTCCGCATCCAGTGCCGCGCCGATAATGGCTGCGGTGTAATCGGAGCCGCCGCGTCCGAGCGTGGTGGTGAGGCCATCGGCAGTACTGCCGATAAACCCGGTAACGGCCTGTACTTTCGGGTGGGCGGCATAGTGTTGGGTAATGAGGCGGTTGGTTTCCTCAAAATCCACTTTGGCGCTGCCGAAATGCGCATCGGTACGCACCACGTCCCGGGTGTCGAGGAATTCGGCAGGT
>JADLCC010000051.1 GCA_020847425.1 Saprospiraceae bacterium | reverse complement strand
GATACTGCCATGCAGCGGGTTCGCGGCGCAGATATTGCCATGATTTTTCAGGAACCCATGACCTCGCTGAACCCTGTTTTCCGCTGCGGACGGCAGGTTACGGAAGCCCTGCAATTGCACCGGAAATTAAGTTTTGAAGCAGCCAAAGCAATCACTTTGCAGCTGTTTGCGCAGGTAAAACTGCCCGATCCGTCCCGCATTTTCAACGCCTACCCGCACCAGATCAGCGGCGGACAGAAACAGCGCGTGATGATCGCTATGGCCATGTCCTGCAATCCTCAAATACTGATTGCCGACGAGCCGACCACCGCGCTCGATGTGACCGTACAAAAAACCATCCTGGATCTGATGCGCGAACTCCGGGAGAGCGCCGGGCTTTCCATGTTGTTCATCAGCCACGACCTGGGCGTTATCGCCGAAATATGCGACCGTGTAGCGGTCATGTTCCAGGGCAAAATTGTGGAGGAAGGCCCGGCCGATCAAATCCTCCGCGCACCCGAACACCCTTACACGCGCGGATTGGTAGCCTGCCGGCCCTCCATGCGACACCGGCTCCACAGGATGCCTACGATAGCCGATTATCTGGAAAACAGACAGTTTGAAGCCAAGGTGATCAGTCCGGCGGAAACTACGGCGCGCCAACAGGCTTTATCCGCTCAAAAACCCGTGCTGGAAGTCAACAACCTCGTGGTGCGTTACCCGAAAAAGAAAGACTGGCTGGGGCGTACTGTTGAATGGCTGCATGCCGTCGACAACGTTTCTTTTGAAGTTTATCCCGGCGAAACCTTCGGATTGGCCGGCGAATCGGGCTGCGGCAAAACGACACTGGGCCGAACGATTGCTCGACTGACCGATGCACATGCAGGTATGGTCCGGTACAATGGTGTTGATTTACAGCAACTTACCGATGAGGCCTTTCAGCCTTATCGCCGGGAGATACAGGTCGTTTTTCAAGATCCTTATGCCTCGCTCAACCCCCGCATGACCATCGGCGAAGCCATCGTCGAACCGATGCAGGTGCACCGGCTCCATGAAAATGCGAGCAGCCGGAAAGAAAAAACCATTGAACTCCTGGAAACCGTCGGACTTCAGGCCGATCATTTTCAGCGTTACCCGCACGAGTTTTCTGGCGGACAACGCCAGCGGATTTGCGTGGCGCGGGCGCTGGCACTGCAACCCAGGCTGTTGATCTGCGACGAAATGGTATCCGCACTCGATGTTTCGGTACAGGCGACCGTGCTGAATCTATTGATGGATTTGCGGGAATAATTCGGCCTGACTTACCTTTTTATCTCGCACGACCTGAGCGTCATCAAACAAATGTGCGACCGGCTCCTGATCATGAACGAGGGCCGGATCGAGGAAATCGGTTTCCCCGACGAAGTGTATCAAAATCCGGAAAAGGTGTATGTGCGGAGGCTGATCGAAGCGATACCGGGAGGAATTAGGAATGAGGAATGAGGGATGAGGAATGACCGAGCGTGATGTCGGACATCACGCTCGGTCATTCCTCATCCCTCATCCCTATCTCATAGGTACCGTAGGAATATCCTCCTCCCAGTTATCCTCATCATCCTCTCCTTTTTTCTTCTCTTTTGGCGGAGCAACAATTGGCGTCAGCATCGGCAATTTTATCCAGCGCGCTTCTTCGGCGCTGATGGCGCCGATGCGCAGGAAACCGCCCGAAGCCTCAGCCGTTTCTTCTGCCAGCCCCCTGAAACCTTTGTACAGGTCGGCTGCGAGTTGCAGGTCGAGTTTAGCCAGAATAGGATTGAGCAGTTCCAGTCGGGCAGAAATCTGGGCGTTCCGCGTTTCAGGGTCCTCCGGCAAATGCGCCATTTCGGAATGTACTTTCACCCAAAATCCTTCCACGACCACCCGATAAAATTCATTCAACTTTTTGGGATTATTGTACGTGCGTGAACGGAGCAGACGCTCCGACCAGGTGCGTTCTTCCCTGTCCAGGTCGCCGTCAGCAGCGCCGACAAGAATGGTAATCAGTGCAGGGGCTTCTACCAATGCATCAATTTCATCTTTTGATAGTTGTTCGAATCCAGATAACAGCGTCCACATAATTTTTTAAAATGTTTTGATTTTCAATGCTTTAGATTAGAGTCGCTGCAAAAATATAACAGTGCTGCGAAAAATTTCAGTTCCACGCCAACCTTAGGCATAAAAAACGCAGTCTATCCATTTAAATTAGGCCAATTTTATTTAATAACCATTCAAACTTCTGATCCTGTTCAATATGAAATACACACCGTTACTCCGCTTTGCATTTGTCGGTTTGTTGCTGGCTTCTATGTCCGGCTGCCTGCGCGACGAATGTACGTCCTCCCGTACCTACGTTCGTTTTGACCCTGTTTACAAATTGCCTTCGGATTTCCGGGTGGGCGTCAGCGCCGAATCGCCGCGTAGCCTGCAAAATCCAGGTAAAATATATGCTTACGGCAACTACCTCCTGATCAATGAACTCAAGGAAGGTATCCACGTCATAGACAACTCCGACCCATCCAATCCGCAAAACATTGCTTTCTGGAAAATACCGGGTAATGTCGACATGGCTGTTTACGGCGACTATTTATACGCCGACCAGTACGTCGACCTGCTGACAATTGACATCAGCGACATGCAAAACCCTGATGTGGTTTGCAGCGCGCAGGATGCGTTTGCCCTGCATGGTTTTGTACCTCAACTGGGTTATTTGGTGGATTATACCCAAACCGAAGTAACCGAGGACATACCTTGTACCGACAGCCGCTGGAACAGCACTTGGTTTATGGAAGGCGATGTCTTGTTTTCATCCGATATGTCCCTAAGTGGGGCTTCGAGTTTCTCAGGCGGTATCAGACGGAACAACGGTGTTCCCGCTTCGACAGGCATCGCCGGTTCTTATGCCCGATTCGGCATCACAGACGGTTTTTTATACACTGTCGACAACTTTACCCTGCGCAGCTATTCCCTGCAAGACCCTTCATGCCCTAATTTCCGCAATGCCATACCGGCCGGCTGGAACATCGAAACCATTTTCCCCTGGAAAGACCGCCTTTTCCTCGGTTCCCAGTCAGGCGTTTTCATTTTCAACAACACCAACCCAGCTCTTCCGGTACAGGAAGCGGTATTCGTCCATGCCACGGGTTGCGACCCTGTCGTTTGTGATGAAAACAATGCTTATGTAACCATCCACGACGGCACCGACTGCAACGGCACCTTCAACCTGCTGGAAGTGATCGACATCAGAAACCTGCCCAGCGCTTCGCTGACCAAATCCTATAACATGACCCGGCCGATGGGCCTTTCGGTTACGGATGAGCACCTGTTTCTGTGCGACGACGGCCTCAAAATATATGACAAATCGGACCCGTCGGACCTGAAATTGTTATCGCACCTCAATAACCTGAAGACTTACGACATCATTGCATTCAGTGACGACCTGCTGATGATCGTCGGAGAGGGCGGTTTTTACCAGTTCGACGCAAGCGATCCGGCGAATCCGAAACAGATCAGCCTGATACCGGTGCTGCAATAAAAGGCAAAAGGCAAAGGGTAAAAACGGACAACTGAGAATTAAGCTATGGAATACAAAAACACGTTTTTGCTTTTTGCCTTTTTTCGTAAATAATGCATGCGTATCAACCCCGATAACTGACAACTGATAACAGATAACCGACATCCATGCTACGCAAAATATTCATTTTCACCTTTTTATTGTCTGCGCAATGGCTTACAGCACAGGAAAGTGCCAAATGCCAGGACGTAGTATATTTAAAAGGAGGTTCTGTTTTCCGGGGTACCATAACCCGTTATGATCGGAGCGGCATGCTCGAGATCGAAACCTGGAGCGGTACAAAAATGCTGATACCCAGCAATACCGTACGCCGTGTTGTGCAAAAATGTTATGGCAGTGGTAAAGAACGAAAAGAACGGGGATACACTTTTATAGAACAGGGCTGGTACCACAACACCCGGGTAGCAATGTTATTCGGAGATGTTGAAAACGGCTATTCCTTGCAGCACAGTTCCGGCATAAAAATGAACCGCTTTTTGAGTGTTGGATTGGGTACCGGAGTGGAAAATTATGGACCTGGCGGCAATACGCCTGTGACCATTCCTCTTTTTCTGGAAATCAGGGGCTACCTGACCAAACAACGCATTGCACCTTTTTATGCCCTTGGAGGAGGCTGGTCGACCATAGGAAGAACGCAGCGAAACATCGACTGGTGGGGTTGGGAGAACAATATAGAAAACTGGAAAGGCGGCTGGATGGCACAGGGGCAGGTGGGTTACCGCATCGGGAATCACTTCACCACTTTTATCGGTATCCGGCTGCAACGCCTCAACCTGGATTGGGACAACAACGCGTGGGGCGGAGGTTTCGGCACCGACAAACATTTGAAAAAAAGAGTTGAATTTGGCCTGGGCTTGCTGTTATAGCGAAAAACAGCACCTGAAACCAGGCAAACTGTTTTACTTTGCAACAATACGTTGTTAATACCGATTACAACCGAATCATACTGAATGAGCATATTCACGAATAAAAATTATACGGAAGAGGATTTGGTAGCGGGTTGCGCTGCCAACGACCGGCGTGCCCAGGAAGCCCTCTACCGTCGTTTTTTTCCGGAAATGCTCCGTATGTGCCGCCGGTATACGCGGGATGACGACACCGCGCTGGAAATCCTGAACAACGGGTTCCTGCGCGTATTCAAAAAAATACACACCTTCAGTTTCAAAGGAAGTCTGGAAGGCTGGATCAGGAGGCTGGTGTACCATAGTATGGCCGATTATTACCGTGACAATGCCCGTTACCTGCATTTTTTGGTACTGGAAGACCACGACCGGCCCGTACAGGAAAGCAGCCACGAAGTGTTTTATGAAGAAGATATTCTGAAAGCCGTTAAAACCCTGCCTCCCGTATCGCAAGAAGTTTTCCGCTTGTACGCGATCGAAGGATATTCCCACGCGGAAATTGCCGAAACCCTGCACATGAGCGAAGGCACTTCCAAATGGCACCTGAGTACCGCAAGACAAAAATTAAGAGAACTACTTGCTCATTATTACCCAAACAATAAACAAAGCCCTAAAGTAAATACTGCGACATGAGAGAAGAACAGGACAAGAAACTTGCCGACAAGGGCTGGCAATCGATGCAACAACTGCTCGACCGCGATATGCCGACAGATCGGAAACGCCGACCTGTCGCATGGTGGTGGCTGGGGCTGCTCTTGCTGCCCCTTGCCATACTTGGAGGCCGTACCTGGTGGCAGACGGAATCGAGACAACCTGCGGAACAGGCTCCGGCCATGATAAAAACCGAACGCCCCGTAGTGCTGCAAAATGCTGAACATCAACCTGCGCCGCCTGAGCGCACACCGGTTCGTTCAGCCGAAGCCAAACCTGCTCAAGCGAATAAATCGGTAGCGAGCGCTGGTGACCAGGCGCCACAATTGTCTGTTGTACACAGTCAGGCCAAAAATCCGGTGCACGTTATGCAGCCTGCGGATCAGGCAGCAACGATACCTAACCCGGTCACCGATATCGTTTCCACACCAACTGAGCAGGTTACAGCCGCGCTTCCGGAAGTCGGGCAATCTGTCGTTGTAGCCGAAACAGAGCCTACACCCGCTGCAACCACTGATACGCAAAACGATATTGAAACGACAACCGCACTCCTGGAAACGCCGTTGCATGCCGTTGAAAAGGAATACACCGACCCGGTAACCACCAAAACGTTTGCCGCCTATATCGCTGAAAATCCTGTTGTAAAGCCCGTTCAAACCAATCCCCGATGGGCCTTCGGGTTATCCGCATCGGCTTCTACGGAGTATTTCAAGTATTTGAACACAATATCGGGAGGACTGACGGCAGACTGGCGATTTGCCCGAAAACTGGGCCTGCGCACTTCCATTTTGTACACCCGTTACCGCCCTTCGCCCAGCAGACAGCCGGTAGTGGCCGTAGAAGAAGTGCGATACAGTAATGCTACCGGTTTGTACACCGGCGCTTTCAACGTACCTACAGGCTCCAATTCCAATATTCATGATACGTCTGAGGAGGACTACGTTTATATCCCATTGCGCAAATTGCACCAGATAGAAATGCCTGTATTGGCCTGGTGGCAACCGATTCGCAACCTGCGGGTTTACTCTGGCATTTCCGTTGAGTACACCTTTTTCGGACAGTCGGCCGATCAAAACTACATAGACAATTCGCTGGTTTTACTGGACTCCTATGCATCGCAGAAAAACGCCAGCATTGCCGCTACATCGGCCCTGAACCGCTGGCAGCTCCAATACCAGGGCGGTTTGGGCCTTCGGTTGGGTCGCCATGCCGAATTATCCGCATTCTGGCGGTCGCCGCTTCGCAACATTTTACCGCAGCAGTTCGATCAGGTCAGTTTTAACAGCGATACCGAGCAATTTCATGATCCTTCGCTGTCCGTTAGCAGCAACTCATTGCCACTCATAAGCCGTTTTATCCTGCAAGGCACCTGGCTTTTTTAAAAGAAGTTTCTTCACTTTTGTATGAGTAAAAAACAAGGACGGGCGTGGCACCCGTCCTTTGTTTTTATTTTCTGGAAAAAACAAAGGACTTTTGCTGCAAAATAAACAGCAAGTGGCAGCCAAAAAAAGTAAAGAAATACCCGTCGATACAACTGTTGAAAAACCCGCAGCAGCCATTGTCCCCAGGCCAGCTACCATCGACTGGGCAGATGCCAGCGTAAGCGAGCGGTACGAGGATGTTTACCAACGCATCGTACCCGATGAAATAGTCAATGTGCGCTGGCGCGATGAAGCGTACGAATTTATCTGTAAAAACAGCGTAACCCTGCGTGTTCAGGTACTTACAGGTGGCATTATCCGGCTGCGGTATTCGCCCGACGGGACCTTTGCACCCGATTTTTCGTATGCCATTTCACCTGAATTCCTGCCCGGGAAGGTAGTGGTCACCCTGAACGAGAACAACAATGATTATGTCCTGGTTTCTGAAAACCTGCAGGTTGTGGTTTCCAAATCGGGGCTCCGCGTGCGTTTTTATGACCACGACGACCAGGTGCTTTGTGAAGACGAAGGCGGCTATTCCGCCAAAAGGACCGTTATGCACGGCTGGTGCGGAGTAAAAATGGAGAAAAAATGCCACCGGAAAGAGGTTTTTATGGGCCTGGGCGACAAAGCCTGCGGCACCAACCTGGCCGGCAAACATTTTGAAAACTGGTGCACCGATTCTTATGCCTTCGGTCGCGACCATGATGCCATGTACCGCGCTATCCCGTTCTACTATGCCCTGCACCAGGGTATTGCTTACGGTATTCTGCTGGACAATACCTATCGCACGCACTTTGATTTTAACAGTGCTGAAAACGGCGTTACCCAATTCTCCGCAGATGGCGGTGAAATGAATTACTATTTCATTTACGGCCCCGACCTGCACGAGGTCGCACGGGGTTATGCGCGGCTGACCGGCGCACATGAGTTGCCGCCGCTCTGGAGCCTGGGCTATCACCAGAGTCGGTGGAGTTACTTTCCGGATCGGCAGGTGCGTGCTATTGCCGATCGTTTCAGGGCAGAAGGCATACCCTGCGACGCCATTTACTTCGATATAGATTACATGGATGGATACCGGTGCTTCACCTGGAATGAAGCGCATTTCCCCAATCCCAAACGCCTGATCAGCGACCTGCGCGAACAAGGGTTTGAAACGGTAGTCATGATCGACCCGGGCATCAAAGAAGACCCGGAATACGATATTTACCGGAAAGGACTGGAACTGGGCATGTTTGTCCGCACCATCGACGGCGAAATTGCCAAAGGACCCGTGTGGCCTGGTTTCTGCGCTTTCCCGGATTTTACGGACCCTAAAGTCAGGGAATGGTGGGGAACATTGTACACCGACCTGTACCAACACCTCGGCGTCAGCGGGTTCTGGAATGATATGAATGAGCCGGCCGTTTTCCATGT
>JADLCC010000050.1 GCA_020847425.1 Saprospiraceae bacterium | reverse complement strand
TCAAAAATACCGGCAGCAGCGGCGCCCGTTTTTGCGATGGTAAACGGCAAATCGGCCAGCCGAACGGTAACCGTCTGGTTGAGCGGAAGATTGGTCAGGGTAGCCGTGCGCAAGCCCCTCCAGCGCAGCACCACCGAATCTACCTTTGGGGTGGCGCCCAGCCCGAGGTGGAAGAAATTTTCGGAAGCCGACAGGTAGCCGCGCCCCGACAGCAACAGGCCTTTCTGGGCTTTTCCATCAAAATAAGCAGTGATCTCCGTACCGAATGCATTGGGATTGGAGGCTTCTCCTTCAATTTTGATGCGCAGGAAACTGGATTTTTCAGCGCCGTCGTTGCGCGTATTTTGAAATACGAATGCTTTGTCGTCGATGTTGTTGACGATCAGGTCGAGGTCGCCGTCGTTGTCGAGGTCGCCGCAAGCAGCGCCGTTGGAAAAAGCCGGAACATCGACGCCCCATTGTTTGGAATAATCGGTAAAATGCAGGTCGCCGTCGTTGTGGAAAACAAATTTGGGGACCTTGATTTGTGGGATGGCCTCTTGTAGGTCCATGGGAGCCAATAGATAACTGACGGTGCTTCGGTAGTTGTTAAAGTCGTGGTCTGTCACATCCCTCGGGAAACCATTGGTGACAAAAATATCGCGGTTGCCGTCGTTGTCAAAATCGGCCATAAGCGGCGTCCAGCTCCACTCCGTTTCCTGTACATCGCCCAAAAAAGCCACATCGCTGAACACGGGCAGGCCCGATTGCGGGTCGATCCCACGATTCAGTTGGAGTATATTTCTGGAAAACTGGTACTCATAACCATACTGCTCGTTATTAATATAAGAGACATAGTTGTTGGCATTCAGGAAGAGTTTTTTGCGTTTGTTGTGGTACGGCATCATTTCCGTGGTAAACAGGTCGAGCCGGCCGTCGTTGTTGATATCCGCCACATCGCTGCCCATAGCCGAGGCGGCCTGGTGTTTAAAAATGCTGGCGATACGGTTGGTGTAGGTCGAAGCCGTTGTAGTGTCGCGTATATAGATCAGGTCGTTGGTGACATAATCATTGGCAACATAGATATCCGGCCGGCCGTCTTCGTTAAAATCGCAGATCAAAGAGCTGTGGCTGTATCCGTCCCATTGGATGCCGGCCTGCACAGAAATATCGGTAAAAACAGGGTGTCCGGCCTCTGCACTCCAGTCATTGCGGTACAGGCGGTCGCGGTTGGGCGAGGAGCCGTCGGTGGCTTTTTTGAAGTACGCATTGGGGTTGAGTTTATCCATGTAATTGACCCCGATAAACAGATCGAGGTCGCCATCGTTGTCGCAGTCGAAAAACTGTGTATTGGCGGAATGCGTGGTATCAGCGATGCCGTAGGCTTCGGCCATTTCCTGGAATGTAGGAATGCCCTCGGCATCGTTGCCCTGGTTGATAAAGAGCAGGTTTTTTCTTTTTTTGGGATCGGAAACGAATGTATTACATACGTATATGTCCAGTTTTCCGTCGGTATTCAGATCGACGAAATTCACCCCTGCCGACCATTCGCCGGGTCTTTTTTGCGCGTTGGCACGGGTCGTGATGTCTTCAAATTTGAGGTTACCCTTGTTCAGGTACAGTTTGTTGTCCACCTGATTTCCCGTGAAATACAGATCCTGCAGGCCGTCGCCATTCAGGTCGCCGATACCGACGCCGCCGCCGTTGTAAATAAATTCGGAATTGAGGATACTGAGCGAATCGTATTCGGTGATATCGTTGTTGAATTCGATGCCAGTTTTACTGCTGTCTAGCAGGCGAAAAAGGGTATCCTGTTTTTTGCAGCCGGGCCAGAGTAGCGCGCTGGCGGATACGATAATCAGGAGAAAAGGGAGGCGTAAGTTGATAATTTTCATCATTAATTAATGTAAAAATTTGTGTCAGTTGACATGTGCGGGGTCGTAAGACCCGCGCACGGCGGTCACCTCTGGCTCAAGAATACGTGATAACCTCTGGCTTTAGTTTGTTGATAAGTCAAGTGTTACTGCCGTGCGCGGGTCTTACGACCCCGCACATGCAAGGAATCTGGCCGGACTTGAAATGAGCGCTTCCTTTTTCCTCTTGGGCAGATTCCTCACTGCGTTCGGAATGATACCTCAATGAGGGTTGTTGAGTACATTTTTCATAGCCCAATTAGATCGGCACCTTTAGTCCGGGTTATCGCCGCAATGTTCCAAAAAACTTACTTAATCCGGCATTAAAAAAGAAGGTTGATGAAGCCCGTTTCCGAAGCCTCATCAACCTTTCTTTTAGGAAGTGTTTCGTGTTTAGTATGTAGTGTTTCGGTCAAAGACCTGTGCCCTAAACACCAAAAACGATACACCAAACACCTGGCTTAGTAGCCTGGGTTCTGACGCAGCACATCTGCTCCCTGGCGGTCGATTTGTGCCTGTGGGATAGGATAGTACTCATTTTTATTGGCTTTGAAAGTTGCTCCACCCAATGCATTGGGCAATTTAGCGCCTTCGTAAGCCAGGTAGGCGTTCATAGTAGACTCAGCAATGCCCCAACGAACCAGGTCGTAGAAACGGTGGCCTTCGCCGGAGAGTTCGAGTTTGCGCTCGAAACGAACGGCAGCGCGCGCCACGTTTGCATCTGTCCAAGGTGAGCTGTACAGACCGATCACGTAGTTAGCAGCATTGGAGCCATCGGCGCGCTTCACCCAGCTCGCTGGGTTGGCTGCGCGGGCACGTACCTGATTAGTCAATGCACGTGCTGCTTCGAGGTTATTCAACTCGATTTCCGCTTCCGCAGCCATCAGCAATACGTCGGCAAAACGGATAATGGTAAAGTTCATAGAACTGTAACCACGTGTCCAGGAGCTACCATCAGTGAGGCTACCTTCATTTGCACGGTAGTAGATGTACTTTTTCGGTGCGTAAGGACCTGCATAAGCCTGGTCGCGAATCCAGTCATAACCTGGGAAATCTTTCCAGTCGAGGTATGGAATACCGCGGCGACCCACAGAGTGGTCGAGACGTGGATCGACAGGACCTGCATCCGGTGTGAAAGGCTCGGAAGACAGGATGCCCTGGTCGGTTGCCAATTCATTCCCTGGATTCTTGTAAGAACCATCGAGGAGTGGCAAACCATTAGCATCAACACGGAAAGAGTTGGCTAACTCGAAGCTGGGCTGGAAGAACCCGCAGCAGCTACCAGGGCCATCAGCGCCGGTGTTGTACGGGAAGTTCAGTACAAAGTCAGGGTTTGCATTATTGGTACTACCCGAATTTGCAGCAGCTTGTATAGCGAAGATAGACTCCGAATTGTTGTCATAAACAGCATTGAATATGTCTGCATACCTTGGCAACAGTTCGTATTTAGCACCACTGGAAGTTTTACCATTAGCAATGACAGCATCGAACTGTGCTTTTGCTTCAGAATACTTCTTTTCAAACAGGTAAGTTTTTCCGAGGTAAGCAGCAGCAGCCCATTTGTTGGCGCGGCCTTTTCCACTCGGTACTTCCGGCAGGTTATTGAGCGCGAACGTAAAGTCTTCTTCAATTTTCGGCCACAGATCGACGGTGTTAGGCACTTTAATGGCTTCATCCGAAGTCAGTGTTTCGTCGATATAAGGTGCGTTGTTGTATGACTTTTTCAGCTCGAAGTAGTAGTGACCACGCAGGAAACGCGCTTCAGCAGAAATGCGGGTTTTGTCTGCATCTGTCAGCGACGGATCGGTGGAAGCAGCAGCAAGTTTCAAAACGGTATTTGCCCGGCTGATACCCTCGTATATTGGTCCCCAGCGATCACCGTTTACACGGGAGGTTGGTTGCAATTCGAAGCGCTGAACAAAGTTGATGTCATTGAAGTCACCTGCATTAGTGCCTTTGTTGGCTTCACCGCCCTGGATACTACCGTTAGCCCAGTTAGAAGCGCCGCCGAAGTAGTTGCCACGGCCACCCAACATACTGTAGGCGCCGATCAGCACACCTTCGATACCCTTTTTGCTGGAGAGTACTTCTTCTGTCAGTTGGCCCGTCGGGGCAACCTCCAGGAACTCTTTCTGACATGCTGTCAGAATCAGATTACCGATCAATATCACATTGAGGGCAATCAATAGTTTATTGCTTATTTTATTTTTCATGTTTTGTTAACTTTTGGAAAATCAATTTCGAAAAAGTTTTTTTTAGAGACCGACACTTACTCCGAAGAGGAAGCTGCGCGTTACAGGATAGTTACCAACGTCGATACCAAACGTAGTATCAGCAGCGCCACCAACGGCTGGATCAAGTCCCTGATATTTTGACAATGTGAAAACGTTGTTTGTAGAAAGGAAAACACGTGCGCGCTTCAGTTTCAATTTGCTCAGTGCGGCAGTTGGCAAGGTGTAGCCAATCGCCAGGTTCTGCATCCGCAGATAAGAACCATCTTCCACATAGAACGAGTTCGGCTGTGTGTTGGTACTGAAGTTAGAAACGTTTTCAAAAACAGGTGTTTCTGCACCCAGGTTAGCAGTTGTCCAGGAGTCTTTTACCCGCGCACTGATCGCAGCGCCGGTGAAAGATGGATAGAAATCTGTGTACCATTTCGAAATGTTGAAGATCTTGTTACCCAAAGAGGTATAAACATACGTTTCAACGTCGAAAGAGCCCAAAACGACTTTCAGGTTTACACCACCGAGGAACTTCGGTACCGGGCTACCAAGGTAGGTCTGGTCAGAAGCATCGATTTTACCATCAGGGCGACCGAGCAGTTTACCGTCAGCATCCAAACCGTCCAGGTCAGCGTAGCGGAAACGGCCTGGGCCTGCGCCATCCTGATCAGGAGCAGCGTCTACTTCAGCCTGGTTGGCAAACAAGCCCAACACCTGGTAGCCGTAGAATGCGGAGATAGAGTAACCTACCTGGTTGCGAATCATCGGAGCGCTCAAACGGTTGGTTGGCGGGCGGGTATCAAAATAATCAGTACCCGGAGCAAGGCTTACAATTTCATTGTGCAACCAGCCACCAGTCAGTGTCAGTTCGTAACGTGCATTATCGGTCAAACGACCTTTGTTCACAATTTGCAGGTCGATACCTTCATTCAACATAGAAGCGATATTGACGGCAGGAGAAGCGGCGTAGCTACCAAGTACCTGTGGTAATGGAACCGTAAAGAGCAGGTCGTTGGTGTTTTTGCGCCACAAGTCAAAAATAACATCCCATTTGCCATCTCCCAGCAAGGCGTCGAAACCGATATTGCTGGTTTCGGAAGTTTCCCATTTTGCATCAGGATTACCGATACGGCTTTTGTAGAAACCTTCCGCAGCGCTAGTGTTGGTACCATTAATGTCGTAGTAAGAGTTACCCAGGCTGCCACCGAAGAGGCTGAACTGGTTTTCTGCACTGATACGGGAATTACCCATCTGGCCCCATCCACCGCGGATTTTCAAGTCGTCGAGGAAAGAGACACCTTCCATGAAAGACTCGCCGGTTACGCGCCAGGAGGCAGATATAGCGGGGAATACACCGTAGCGATTGGATTCGCCAAATACGGAAGAACCATCCCGGCGCAATACGCCTGTGATGTAGTATTTATCCCGGAAACCGTAATTCACACGACCAAATACAGAAAAGAAGGTCGGAGCGTTAAAGTAGCCGCTACCCACCACACGATTAGAAACCGTATTCAGGTTAATATAGCTTGGATCTGTAGAGAAAGGGTTCAAACCGGATGCATCCGTGAAACGGCCAGTGCCCGTATTGAGGGCTTCGATACCGGCCAACAGGTCGAGGGAAGATTCACCAAACTTTAATTTGTAAGCGGCAGTATTGGTAAATGCCCAGTTCAGGAAGTGGGAACTACCCTCTCCATAAGCGAAGCTGGCGTTGTTCTCCGAGTTTTCATACTGCAAGCGGGAGTAGTATTTGTAGAAAGAACTACCAAATGTACCACCAATGCTGCTGCGAATGGTCAGATCTTTAATCGGCTCGATTTCGAGGTAAAGATTACCCAAACCACCTGCACCGAAGTTGCGGTCATTAGCATTGCCATCGCGCTCTGCTACCGGGTTGCGGGGGTTGTTGAAACCTTTCGCAGCCGTACCGGCATATCCGCCAAATTCATCATATACTGGAATAATAGACGGCATACGGAAAGCGCTAAGGATAGCATTTTCGTCAGCTGCAACACCGGTACCGTTGTTGCCACCGCCCTGGCCTAATACCTGGCGATAAGTAAACTGCAGATTCTGGCCGACACGTACGCGTTTGCCCAGATCAAACTCCGTATTGATACGGAAAGAGTACCGTTTGAAGGAGTTGTTCAACAGGATACCTTTTTGATTTTGCAGGTTCAAACCTACGTAGTAACGGGCACGGTCAGTAGAGCCGGAAAAGCCCAAAGCGTGACGTGTCATTGGTGCATTGTCGGTAATCGCACCATACCAGTCTGTGCCTGATTTATTGGCCTTCACAACCTGGTAAACCGGACCGGAGGTCGGGTCGATATTGTACTTTGCTCTTTCAGCATTGAGATCCACCGTGCCGATAACGCCTGCTGCGCCGCCTACATTGAGGTAGTCGGGCAACACAGGAGTGCCGCCTGAACCATACTGCGGGTGGGAAGTAGCCTGGTTGGTATTGCGCAAAGCATTCCAGGTCCAATCTGCAAGTTCCTGCGGGTTGAGCATTTCCTGACCGCTACCTGGAGTGGTAAGACCAACGGATGCATCGTAGCTAATGGATAAAGGCTGAGGCTTTTTGGAACCGTGTTTAGTGGTGAATACGATTACACCGCCGGCAGCACGAGCACCATAGATAGAAGCGGCCGCTGCGTCTTTCAACACAGTGGTCGATTCGATATCGTCCGGAGCAAGGAAGTCAACGGAACCTACTGGCAAACCGTCCACGATGTACAAAGGCTCGTTGTTACCGAACGCATTGAAACCGCGCACACGCACGATACTGGCAGTACCGGGCTGGCCATTGGTGATTACAGTTACACCCGCTACGCGGCCCTGCAACTGCTGCTCTACGTTACCCGAAGGAATGGCAGTCAGGTCACGGGTTTTCACCGTCGAAACGGAACCCGTAGTCTGTCGGCGCGTATCTACGGTATAACCCGTTACAACCAACTCGGCGATCAGGGTTTCATTGGGCGAAAGCGACAGACTGATGTCGCTGCCTTCTCCAACTACTACGTTTTTCGCGTCGTAACCGGTGTAGGATATCCGCAAGGTAGCACCTGCCGGAACGGACAGTTTGTAATTGCCGTCAATATCCGTAGTGGTACCTGTGGAGGTGCCTTGTACGGCAATCGTTACACCAGGCAAACCGTTACCGGTTTCATCAGTGATTTTGCCGCTGATCTGCTTTTGTGCAAAAGCGGATGTGGTCAGAAACAGCATAAAAAGGACCATCAGCCCGCCCCACAGCCTATGGCGATCAGGGGGAGTGATGAATCGGGTGGTAAGTTGTTTTTCCTTCATGCGAATGAAATTTGAATGTATTTGAATAAAAAAAATGTTCCAATAGATTAGGTGTACACAATCCAAACTCGAATGGTGGCAGCACTATGCAGCGTCCATTTCGAGGATGTATTTTTAAAACTTGGTCCCAGTTAGCAGGCAACAAGTGGACTTCTTAAAAAAAATTATAATGATGGAGTAACTGCCTGCTGTCTAGTGTGGTGGGCCTAAACAGTGGGCAACATAAAACGACACATGTCTCTCTTCTCTAATTTCAAATCGCCAATCAATAATATGGCAGTACTCCAAATCGTAACAGACTTTTCAAAAACCAAATTATACCAAAATGTCACTGTTTTGATACAATTATTATTCTGCCAAACTTCGAAATGACAGCAAATTTATAATGGGGCAAAAGTGGATTCAGACCATCAGCAGGCGGTAACACTTTTCAGATCAATGGTGGTACTTTTAGGAACTGAGGTTTTTTGCGGCCGATCGAAACTCTGTTGGCGTAAATCCAATCTTTTTGTGAAATACCCGGGTGAAATACGATTTTTCATTGTACCCCAGATCAAAACCTATTTCTGAAACCGTTTTGGAAGTACCTAATAACAACTGCCTGGCTTCCAATAATTTACGTGTTTCAATGATCTCGGAAACACTTTTTCCGAACATGGCATGGCACACATTATTGAGGTGGCGTACAGAGATATTGAGCTTTTCAGCATAGGACTTACAACCTTCCGCAGTCCTGAAATTGCTCTCTAATATTTTCAGGAAATTATTGAACAGGGTAATCTGGGTACTTTTGGGCTCCTGTGCCGCAGGGAGATTCTTCTTTCGCTCCGAATCGATCATGGCTATCAGCGCACAAAGCAGGTGCCGGATAACCAGGTAATCGGGCGACGGCATCTGGAATTCCCGGTTCATCAACTGGCACAGCGATGTCAGACGATCTATCGTTTCATCCGCAGGAAAAGGATAACAGGCCGTATCCAGAAACTTGGAAAAAGTGCTGAACGGGGTCCCCGGCGCAAACTCGCTTTTGTATTGAATGATCCAGCCCCGTGCATCTTTGCTGGGCAGGGTGTAGTGGATTTTGCCCATCGGAATAAAAACAACAGAGGGCGCGATGGAACGCTCCATTCTAAAATCGATACAATGGTCCATCTGACCATTCGTACCAACCATAATCTCTTCATAATCGTGCCGACAAGGTGGCTCGGGGTGCGCCAACCTGTATTCAATAGCCGATTGCGTGACTTCAATAATGTTGAATAACTGGTGCATTGAAATACGACGAATTCAAATTTCTCCTGCGAAAGTATACACTTCTTGAAAACCACGATAGATTCTGTGAAAAATTGTTTACATAAAATTATTTACTGTAAAAATTTGACATAAACGAATATGCATAAAGGGGGGCAAACCCGCAACCGTTTGCGGCGGAAAAGGCCTTTTTGGCATATTTCACATATTTTTGTCCTTTTGTGTTTTGCAAACAGAAAATGTGTTAAAATTACACAAACACGATACTTTTGGCCCATCAATACGCAACCCTGCCATGCTTTTTATCCGACGACAATATCGCCCGCTTTGGTTCATCATCACCAGTCTGGTGCTGCTGGCTATTTTTCTGATCTACTGGCTGTATACCGTTTGGACGGAGCTGTATGGCAGCGTATATGGCGAAACAGATTATTGGTCGGGGGAGATGATTCCCTATATCCTGGTCGCTTTCGCACTCATGGGAATCATTGTTATTTCTTTTGCCATACTGCTGCGCAACCTGCGCCGGGAATACCAGCTGGGCAAATTGAAAAATGATTTTATCAGCAGTATGTCACACGAATTGCGCAGCCCGATCACCACAATCGGTATTGCGCTGGAAGCCCTTTCTCATGAAGGTTACCCACCGGAACAATCCAAAGAATTCCTGAAAATTTCCAAACTTGAACTGGAACGACTGAACCTGCTGGTGGACAGGGTGCTTCGCCTGTCGATGTTTGAAGAACAGGAACCCAATATTTATCCCGAACCCCTGGACCTGAGCCATGTCGTACAACAAGTGTTGGGCGCTATGAAACTGCGCGCTGAAAAACTTTCCGCAAACATCAGCCTGCAACTCGAACCGGATGCCTCCTATCTGGTGCAAGGCGATCGGCTTCACCTCACCAGTGTGGTGTTCAACCTGATAGACAATGCTTTAAAGTATGTAAAAGGGGTGCCTGAAATCAGGATCAGCCTGTCCGTACACGAGAAAAAATTGGTTTTGAAAATTACAGACAACGGTATCGGTATCCCTGCTGAATTTCAGGAAAAAATCTTCGACAAGTTCTTTCGTGTACCGGCTGAAATGGGGGTTAAAGCCAGCGGGCACGGGCTCGGGCTCAGTTATGTCGCCAAAGTAATACAACAGCACCATGGCAGTATCAAAGTAGACAGCATGCCCGGACAGGGAAGTACTTTTACGGTTGAACTACCGGCGGGGGGATAGATTTAAGTATCTCCTGCCGCTGCTCCTGTAGTCCGTACAAGGTTTCCACATCCAGACCGTCCGCGCGGCGGCAAGCGAGCCACTTGCCAGCGCGTTCCATATACCACTCGGCAAAATAACCCAGGCCGATACAGGCCAGGATCACCAGGCCTGCCGACCATTGGTTGTGCATGCCGGCCCAGTGCGGAGCCCAGGCCAGCGCTATCCAGAAGGTAACGGTACCTGCCAGGGTCTTGACGTTCGAATCGTAACCGATATATAATTTCATCTTGCGGGCCAGCAACAAGGGCAAATAACAGGGCAGAAACCAAAAAAGGTAGCCCAAAAGGAAAAACGGGAAGCCGGACAGGAGCAGTAAATATTCGGTCCATCTGATTCCTGCGTTGTGCAGGTGCAAGCCTGCGTCGCGAAGACCTAATGCCTGCAGGCGACTGAAATAGTCCGCTGTTTTGGAGCGCAGGGCGTTATCGTCCAGTTTGGTTTCCACCAATTGCCGGCTCCTGTAGAACGCCTCCTCCCCTGCAACCGGATACGTATTTTGCAGCATTTCTTCCCAATGGCCAAGACTTTGTTCGCCGGCTTCATCCCGGGTGTCTATACTCAGCGACCGAACCCTTTGTTCGAGCAAGGCCGTACAATCATCTACCGCCTGTTCCGGATTCTGCTGCCAGGCTGCCGCCCATTCGCCCGCATCGACGGGTTTGCCAAAATGTACCACCACTTCGCTGCGGAACAGGTTGGGGGCCGAATACGACAACCCGACGGGAATTATTTTTACACCCCTGCTCCAGTTGTTGCGGTTTTCCGTACCAAATGCGATCCGGGCCGTTCCGGTTTTAAAAGGCCGCACCCAGCGGTTCATCCAACTTACACCTTCTGCCGCGATATACAGTATTCCGTTGGCTTCGAGGTGCTGGTACGACAGTTCGAAAGCGGCGTCATTGTTGCGGTTTTCTCCTTCTTCAACATCCTCGCGGCGTTTAACGGGAATACAATACAGCCGCGTCAACAGCCAGTTGCTAACGGGGTTTTTGAACAAACCATAATTTGCAAGAAAAAACATCTCCTGCCGGATATGTATACCCACGTTCAATACATCCATCAGCGTGCTGGGGTGGTTGCTGATCACAATGGCC
>JADLCC010000049.1 GCA_020847425.1 Saprospiraceae bacterium | reverse complement strand
CGTAGGTGTGCTGCTGCTTCCAGTAGACAATTACAATCTTTCATTGGATGCTGCTGCCAGTAATTTGGTATCGCTGGGTGCGGTGCGGAAGTTCTGAATTACCCCTGGTTTTGGTGCGAAATATGAGTCATCCCGAATTTTTGCCTAAAAATGACCTCGGAGAGGTCGAATGTTTGTAGAAATCACGACATAAAGGTGTTTGCCGACCTCGGAGAGGTCGAACATGGTCACAAGGATTCCATAATAATAGCGAATATTCGACCTCTCCGAGGTCGTTTCATTCGTGGAACTAATTGATCTACAAACATTTGACTTCTCCGAAGTCATTTTCGCTAAACTTCAAAATTCGGGATAACTCAAGTTTTAACCATACAGCCAGGCCAGCGTATTTTTATAAAAAATCCGCTCCTTCGTTTCTTTGGACAGGCCCATTTTTGTGATAAAATGCCCGATTTCCAGATCCCCCAGTGGAAAAGGATAATCCGTTCCGAGGCAGACTTTTTCATCGCCGATCACGTCGAGAATATAGCGCAGCAACTGCGGATCATGTGTAGCGGAATCCACCCAGAACCGCCCCAGGTAATCGCGCGGCGGCACGGCGTTGTCGACCGCTACCAGGTCGGGCCGGCAATCGAAGCCGTGTTGCACCCTGCCGATGGTGGGAATAAAAGAACCGCCGGCGTGGGCAAAACAAAACCGCAGTTTCGGCAGGCGTTCCATCACCCCGCCGAAAATCAGCGAACACACCGCCCGGCTCGTTTCAGCGGGCATACCCACCAGCCAGGGCAGCCAGTATTTTTTCATTTCCGCTTCGCCCATCATTTCCCAGGGGTGCACCAGTATGGCCATATCCAGGCGCGCGCAAGCCTCGAAAATCGGGAAAAACTGCGGCTCGCTCAGGTTCAGTTGATTGACGTTGGAGCCGATCTGGATCCCCGGAAAACCCAATTCTTTCAACCGCTCTAACTCCTTGATAGCCAGGTCCGTATCCTGCATGGGCAGGGTGCCCAGCGCGAGGTAATGCTCGGGATAGTCCTCTACCACACCCGCCAGGTGATCGTTCAAAAACATGGACAGTTCCAGGCAATCGGCCGCTTTGGCCCAATACGAAAACATCACCGGGATGGTGCACACTACCTGCACGGGCGTGTGGTAATGCATGTATTCGTCGATCCGTATTTTCGGGTCCCAGCAATTGCGCGCAATTTCCCGGAAAAACACCCCGCCTTTCATCATTCGGGCAAATCCCTCCCGGTGGTGTTCGAGGTGGATAAAATCTCCGTACCCGAATTTTTTGGCAAAATCCGGTAGTTTTTCGGGCAGGAGATGGGTGTGCATGTCGATTTTATGCATCATTCCTTCACCACTTTTTTTACCTGCCTGCCTGCCGGTGTTTGTACCTGAACGAGGTAAATGCCTGCGGGTAAACCGGTCAAATCGAGGGGCAACCTGAATTGACCGGGCAACATATCCGTGAGGGGTTGTGCGTTGCGCAAGGGGCGGCCCAGGTAATCCACAATTTGTATGCTTACCGGTTGTGCGACGGGTAAATCGAGCAGCAGCCACGATTGGTCGGCAGCCGGATTGGGCGAAACAGACCATTCAAATGCAGCCGGATCGGGTGCGCTGGTGGCCACCACCAGTTCGTACGGCGGCAGGAAAATTTCATCCACCCAGGCGCGGTCCAAACCCTGTGAAGCCACTTCGTCTTTGGCATATTTCCAGCTGAGTTCATGTACGCCTTCTCCCAGTGGAAAACTTACTTCGCTCCAGGGCACTTCACCCGACCAAGCGCCCATTTCCACACCGTCGATGTAAAAGCGCAGGAAATCGTAGTCGGGTTCGGAACTGACCCGGCGGGCAAAAGAAACGGCGCCGGCGGTCGCTATGTGCAGCGACATCTTCATTTCGGAAGACTGATTGTGCGTAATGGTTCCGGAGCGCGAGCAATAAAAGCCATTATAGGCGTTCCCGGAAGCAATTACCCAGGGCTTGTTGCCAGCCATATACCAGGGGTACGCTAAAAAATTGTGGCTTTCAAACGTCTCGATCACCGGATTGATCAAAATGGGGCCCTGTTCAAGGCTCGCTTCGTAAGTGCCCGCTGTAACCGTGTAGAAAAAATTTGCGGGCACTACCGCAGGCGCGTCGGCAGCCACGGTGACGCTGAAACTGGCGCTTGTGCTGCCGGCAATATCCAGCGCGCCGAGGTCGACCGCCGGACTGATCGACAGCCAGGGCGAATCGGAAGTAAGTTGTCCGCTGGCAACCGGGCTGGTGCTGTGTCCGTTGTTGCTGTTTGAAATCGTAATAGTGACTGTTTCGCCGCTTTGCAGGCGTTTGTCGCCGTTGCCGAACTGGAGGTCGCTGATCTGGAAATTAGTCGCAGCCAGTTTCGGCGCATGCAGGGTTACCGGAATAGTGGCCGTATAGGTCTGATCCTCATTGAATTGTACTTGCAGACTGAACAGCACCACGTGGCCGTCTGCTACATCTTCCTGGACGGTGAAGGCAAATGCCGCTTCTTTTTCCAGCGATGCACTCGCTGCGAGGTCGCCGAAAATTTCTGAATTATCTGTGATAAACACGTTTTCATCGGTCGTGCTCAGCGTTGCAGAGGTAGCATTGGCCATTTCAACACCGACATTGGAAAGGGTGACGTTAAACGATACCGATTCGGCATAATCGGCTTTCTGGTTGTTGTTACCGGCATTGTCGTCGAGCGTAACCTGCTGATTGACCACAAATGCGCCGGCAGCAGGTGTTACCTGAATGGAGCCCTGATACGGGATGTAATTGAATTGTGTGGCGGTCACGGTCATTGTACCGACGTTGTTCAATGCCGGAAAATCAAAAGTCGCCACGCCGCCTGAAACCGTGGCTACCGCCAGGGTTTGGCCCTGCCAGTACAAACTGACGAGCGCGCCTTCTACCGGGCAGTCGACACTGAGGCTGCTCGTGCCGATAAAGGCGCCGGCCTGGTGTGTAGCCGTCAGCACCTGTGGCAGTCGCGTGCGGATCACCGTCGAAGGCTCGCCGAACGTATTCCAGAAGCCTGCCATCAGTTCGCCAGCCGAAGCATAGGCTTCGATCATTTTTACATTTCCGTAAGCCAGCATACTGCCCACAGTCGGCGTGATGCTGATCCCGTCGGCATCAACCATGTATTGATTCATGCCGTCCTGGCCTTCCATGGGAGGCGACCAACTTTGAAAATCGCTGGAAAAATAACCGGCAATACCGCCCCAGGCTTCACCCGTTGCAGGGTTGCCGGCCCGTTGAAATGCTTCACCGAGGCATTCGCCGCCATCGTTGTTGGTAAAATTGCCGGCACAGCAGGCCACGGCAATACAAACCGGATAGCGGTGCGTATTGCGCAAAGCAGCCACGGCGTCCACATTAAAATTGCCGCTCACCAGGCCCTGTTCCCAACCGTGTCCGGTATAGTTGTAGACACTTACGCCGCGGTTGTTCATTACATCGACCAGTTGTGAATTGACGGGGTTGCCGTTCTGGTCGGCAGTTTCATCGCCGGGGGTAGGGGAAATGTTGCTGTGGTTGCCGTCGTAAAATTCCCAGTATTTTTCATAGCCGTCTGCCAATTGAGCGGCTTTCCATTCGTTCGCATGTTGAAAATCGGCCTGGTTGTCGTCGCCGATGCCCGCACCCTCATTGGAAGCCGACCACATGCCGGTACTGCACCAGTTTTGCGCTTCATCGACGAGCGGCGTTTTTTCATAATCCAGGTTGCGCTGCACCATGATGCTTAATTGCTCCGTTGTTTCGGCATGGAAGCGGCCGACGAACAATTCCGGTGCATAATCCGGTCCGTCGAGGTACCCAAAACAGTTGTCACAGGAATAATCGCCGCCGTCCTGGCGCATTTCAGGTTCGATGTCGGCTTCTCCGCCGACCAGCAGCAAATACGTTATGGCGTGTGTTTCATAGTAGTTTTTCACAAAACTATAGATATCCGGCGCGGCGCTGCTGCCGATTTCGGAAAGCGGCACTACGGTGGTTTGGATGCCCATCTGGCGTTTCCAGTCCACCAGCGGTTGCAAGGTTTCTACAAATTCGTCTTTGGTAATAACCAGCATTTTTTCCGGGTCTTCCGCGCTCCGGGTCTCGTCGGACAGGTCGTAATTGAGGAATGTTTTTTGGTACAATTGCCGGAAAGTGCGGCTGTTGGAGCGCGTTTTTTCACCTGAAATCTCGTTTTCTCCGTTTCCACCACTGCTGCTTACTGCTATGGTGATGCTGGAATACACGCGCAGGATTTTGCTGACCGGGTTGTATTGCACCGGGTAAATCCAAAGGCCCTGTCCACGTTTGTCGCGCAGGATAAACGGTTGCTGTAAATCGGCGAGTTGGCCGGGGAAAAACGCATCGTGTTCATACACAGCCCCGTAGGTGTGCGGAACGGTAGCGGGGTCGGTGTTTCTTTTGAGGTTTCCTTTGGATGGCGCCACCCGGACGTTTTCAAAATCCTGGAACTCGCTGTCCAGGATGCTGTACGCCATATTCCCTGTATTCGGAATGTGCAAAGTGGCCGCAAATTTGGGCACGTCGGGCGCCCCTGCCTGCATCAAAGCGGTTCCCTCGTCCATGGATACCACAACGGACTCGCCCAGCGGGGTAGCGACCGGTTGCTGATCGATACCGGTCAGGTCGAGCCGGATCACGGTATGGGCAGGCGACTTTTCAAGCACCGCAATACGGGTTTTGCTGACGGCCTGACCGATCAGTACACTTACAGAAAGGCTGTAAAAAAGAAGAGTAAGCAGATTTTTCATTAGATATGCAGGCTTTGTTTCGGATGAATTCGACGAGTGTTGGAAGATTCAGGTATAGTAGTTATCCGTTATTGGTTATCCGTTATCAGGCTTGATAATCAAGCATTTGTATGAAAAGCAACCAAACTAAATTTTATGACCGATACCCGGTTAGCATTTATCAGAGCCGGATTATCCGTATTTCCCCTATTGCCGCAGCAGCACTTTTTCTGTTTTGTCGGGCATTTGCAAAAAGTAGTATCCGTTGGGGTAGGGAAGCAGGTCGATGCTTACCGTTGTAGATACGGGCACTGTTATGGTCCGGAGCACGCGGCCGGAAAAGTCTGTTAAGCGCGCCGGGAAGGTCGCAGCGGATGTATTTTCCACAAATAATATGCTGCCGGCAGGATTGGGGTAAATGCGCGTGGGAGTTGTTGCAGGCGCTTGCGTACCAACGGTTCCCGGTGTGAACAGGTTGAAATAAACATCCACATAATTGGCGTCGTTGCCGAGTTCAATAGCCCTGAACCAGATCCAGGCTGCACCTGCAACGGCATTGGGTTGTACGATCAGTTTCAAATAAGGGCGAATGGTATCAAAAACAGGATTCATCGTACCGTTGGCGGGTATGCCGGTGTAACAAAGTCCGTAGTCGCAAAGGTCGGCCGTCCAGCCTTCCGGCAGGCTCATTTCCAGTTGCCGCCATTTGAGTCGCAGGGTATCGCCTGAGGGGTTGTCGAAATAGATATAGCATTCATTGGCTTCATTAAAAGCCAGTTCCCGGTCGAGTGTGGAAACCGGCGAAGCGATAAAGGACTGCGCGCACAATCCCTTGCAGGCTAGTAACCACAGCAGTAAAATGAGGGCTCTCATGAATAGTTATTAGTTATCCGTTATCAGTTATCCGTGTTGATAATCAAGGATTTGCAAAAAAATAACCTGAATGACGCTGCCTTTATCCTTGATTTTACCTGAATAACATGTAAAATATGCCCGAATGTACGAATCAATGACTACCCTTTCGGGATGTAAAGGCGCGTTTTGACAAAAAAGTCCAAAGTCGTTAGTCCGAAGTCGTAAGTCTCTCTCCGCTCTCCATGCCCAGCGCGAAGCGGAGTACGCTACACCTCTCACCTCTCACTTCTCACCTCTAATCCAGGATATGAGTTCCTCCACTTCCCACGCATCTGCTGCGCTGAAGCCGCCCGATCCCGTGCGCCGCAGGCTGCTCAGGTATCCGCCGCTGCCCACGGCTTGTCCCAGATCGTTGGCGAGCGAACGAATATAGGTTCCTTTGCTGCAAACCACTTCAAAATCCACCTGTACGCCTTCCGGATAATCCGGATGCAGCATAATGGTTGCGCCCCTGTCGCCGGCTATGATCGCTTCCGTGCGCCCCCCGGCGGGTACTGGTCTCAGTTGGCTCAGTTCGAAGGATGCGATCTGCACCGGACGGTGCGGCAGTTCCACTTCTTCGCCGGTGCGGGCATTTTTATACAGGCGTTTGCCATCCACTTTTACTGCGGAAAAAATGGGTGGAACCTGCAGGATATCGCCCACAAAACCGAGCCGTTTTTCCTGTAACAAAGCATTGGTAACCTGATCGGTGGGAAAGGTTGTATCCACGCCCTTTTCCAGGTCGAAACTGGGTGTGGTGGCGCCCAGCGTGATGACGCCGCTGTACGATTTGGACATGGCCTGCAAGGTGTCGATGAGGCGGGTGTAATTGCCCACACAAACAATCAGCAGGCCAGTAGCCAGCGGATCCAGGGTGCCGGCGTGCCCGACTTTGAGTTTTTTAAGACCGGTTCGGCGCACCAATGCACCGCGCACTTTTTTCACCACATCAAAAGAGGTCCAGGCCAGCGGTTTGTCGATCAGCAAAATCGCGCCGGGCGGGAATAGGTCCGGGAAAGATTGTTCTTTAGAAAGAATATGGTACGTATCCGTTAATTCCGATGGTATCATGGTTACTGTTTCACAACTTTAAAAGTTTCGCTGTGGGAATTGCCTTTCCACAAAGTCAGGTAATAAACACCCGCAGGCAGGTATTCGAGGTTCTGCAAAAGTGTGGAACTGCCACTCACTTCATTTCCCGCTACTTGCAGGCCCTTTGCATTGTGTAAAAGAATTCGTGTATCCTGCGAGAGGAACCGACTGTCAGGCGGGAGATTTACCTGTAAAAAAGAAGAGAATACCGTGGGGTTTACTTGTATTTCGGATTCTTTATCAATGATTTGTGTCGAGACAACTTCCGGTTGCAGGGGTATGTTCAGTACCGTTACCTGCCCTGCAACAAGTGTAATGCCCGGCAAAACGGCGGTGTGATATCCTTCCCGGTTGGCTTGTACGCTGTAACTACCCGCCGTGGCTGCACCCGTTTTGTACACACCTTCCGCATCGCTCTGATCTCTGTTGACAGTATTGATCACTTCTACAAAAGCGTTGCTGAGGGGTAATCCTGTAACGGCATCCGTTACCTGTCCTTCGAGCCAGGCGGCCGGATGATACAGAGCGTTACCATTGTAAATAAAAAGGCCTTCCGTTTTGGCTGTTGCAAACAGCAGGCCGGAGGGCAGATAAGGGTCGGCGTCCCAGACGAGTGAATTGCCCAGTGAATCCCAGGCCGTTTCGATCAGGTTGTCGGGGCGGGTCGCATCCACGATGGTCAATTGGCCTTTGTAGGATGGATTGACCAGGAAATTGCCTTTTACCCGCACATTATGCACTTCACCGCTGGGTTTTCGGCCGGGGGAATAGGTGTCGAGCAAGGTGATGTTTTCCAGGTCGGATACATCGAAAGCCGCCAGCGGAGCATTGGGCTTTTCATCGGTAGTGAAAAGTGTTCTGCTATCGGGGCTGAGTTCGCTGTTGTGGTTGAAAGCAGTGGGCGTGGGGTGCGTCGTCAGCAACTGCGGATTGCTTTTGTCAGAAATATCCACCACGCCAAACCAGCCTTTATATATTTCACTGGTCCAGAGGGTGTCGTTGCGGATAAATCCGTCGTGTACGTAATTGTCCGTATACCTGCCGACGATAACCGGGTTCCAGGGATCATCGAACAATTCGGCAATGATACAGCCGTTGGTCACATTGCCGCCACCAAAAACATAGAGGTACCCGTCTTTGGTTTGCACCGTATGGCTGCGCCGCACTTGATTTTCATACATGCCGTCGCCGCGCCAGACTTTCCAGGTAATGTAATCGGGCAGCGCATTCAGGTTAACGATAGTAATACCGCTGCTGTCCGCTTCAGAACCTATATAGGCAAATCCGCTCCAGGTACGCAGTTCCCGCCAGTTGTTCGCAAGGCCGGGCACAGAAAATCGTTCTACCGGTAGGGTTGGGTTGCTTAAATCCACGATACTCAAACCGGCGCTGGTACCTACCAGTGCCCATTCGCCGCCGTCGCTGTCCACAAAATGCCAGCAACCCGCCAGTGAAAGTGGGGCATAGGACAGGTGGCCGATGCGCTCCATGCTGAAGTTGGGAGGTACTACCGCTTGCGCGAAAGCCGACATGCCGTGCAGGCCTGAAAGCATCGAGAACAGCCAAAAAAATCTTATGCTATTGAAAAGGTATTTCATCGAAAGCAGTTGTATGTCAGTTCATTGTAGAGGCTTAGCCGCAAAACATAGGGGCTGAATTTTTCGTTGCATTTGCTTACCCATGCCCCCCTTGTCATCCTGCCGGGAACCGTCCACTCTACGAGGGGAAAATCTGTGAAAACCTGCCGTAGAGTGGACGGTTCCCGGCAGGATGACAAGGGGGGCATGGGTAAGCAAATGCAACGAAAGGCATCAAATGTACCATTTAGGATTGATAAAAAGATTCGGATGACTCATATTGAGGTAACGAAAAATTATATTTTACGCTAAAAACACCGGCTCTCGTAAAACCTGTATTTTGAAATAACTCCGGCAGCCAAAGAAGCAGCTACATAAAATTCAGTATTGCCCATATTGTTCAAAAGTAACAGCCCGGCCGGTCACGTTGAACCGGCCGGGCTGGCAGTTTTTTGAGTATTCGAGGATGGGAGTATCTGATTGATAGCGAATTATTTATCCTAAAATACCCCAAATCAGGTCGAAGTAAGTACGCATTCCTCTCTTTCGAGTGGCCACTCACGACTCACGACTCACAACTCACGATTCACAACTCACGCTTTCATGATCTTCGCAATTGTAGCGCCGATTTGCGCAGGAGAGTCCACAACATGAATACCATTTTCAGCAAGAATACGCATTTTGGCTGCTGCGGTATCATCTGCTCCGCCGACAATAGCGCCTGCGTGGCCCATTTTGCGGCCTTTAGGAGCGGTTTGGCCGGCGATAAATCCAACTACGGGTTTTTTATTGCCATTGGCGCGGATCCAGCGGGCTGCTTCGGCTTCGAGGCCTCCGCCGATTTCACCGATCATAACGATACCTTCCGTTTCCGGGTCGTTCATAAACAATTCGATCGCTTCGCGGGTAGTGGTCCCGATAATCGGGTCGCCACCGATGCCGATGGCTGTGGTGATACCCAGTCCGGCTTTGGCAATCTGGTCGGCGGCTTCATAGGTGAGGGTACCCGATTTGGATACCAGTCCGACAGGGCCGCGTTTGAACACGAAACCCGGCATAATGCCAACTTTGGCTTCGTCGGGTGTGATAATACCCGGGCAGTTTGGCCCGATGAGCACACAATCCTTGCGGTCCACATATGCTTTCGCGCGGATCATATCCTGGATCGGGATACCTTCCGTGATGGCTACAATTACTTTAATACCTGCGGCAGCGGCTTCGATAATGGCATCGGCAGCGTATGCGGGCGGTACAAAAATGATACTGGTATCGGCGCCGGCTTTGCGGACGGCATCTTCCACCGTATTAAAAACCGGGCGATCCAGGTGGGTTTGGCCCCCTTTGCCCGGGGTAACGCCACCCACCACATTGGTGCCATAGGCGATCATTTGTTCGGCGTGAAACGTGCCTTCTTTTCCCGTAAAGCCCTGGACAATGATGCGGGAGTTTTTATTGACTAAAACAGACATTGATAAATGGTTAGGTATGGTTGTTTGTTTATTCGTGTTTGGTGTTTAGTGATTGGTGTTTGGGGCACTTTGCTTTTAGTCTCCTGAAATGCCAGGAGCAAGGTGTCCTAAACACTAAACACTACATACCAAACACTATTTCTCGTTGGCGTCTTTGATGATAAAAACATCTTCATCGCGGCGTTTCATAAAGTAATGCTCGCGGGCAAATTTTTCTTTTGTCAGTTCAAAATCTTCGGCCTCTTCCTGGGCTTCCTTGATTTTTTCCTGGTAAAAAGTGCGGTCGTCTTCCAATCGCTGTTGCGCGCGATACAGTCGCCACTGTGTCCAAAGGCTGTGTTTGTCTAAAAAAATCATGATGAAAAAGAAGACAAGCAGCGTAAGGTAGTAGCGATTTTGCAAGGGTGCGGGCAATCTGCTCCAGAGTGCCTGCCATGGATTTTGCGGAATAGCCATACGCAAGATTCGTTTTGGTATGAATGACGCTCAAAAGTAGTCTGTTTCCCGCATTACTAGGCTATTCTTCCGGCAGGAACTTTCTCACTGAAGTTGGGTAATCGCTGCTGAAAGCCGTTCGAAAATCTCTTCGATCTCACCTATCCCATTGATACTCTGACTTTTACCTTGCAAGGCGTAGTAGTCGAATACCGGACTTGTTTCATTTTTATAAACATTAATCCGGTTCCGAATGATGTTTTCGTCATTGTCGTCGGCACGTCCGGAGGTAGCGCCCCGCAGTTTAATGCGTTGTACAATCTCTTCGTCATCCACGTGCAGTGCAAGCAATCCCGTCACTTCGGTACCTTTTTCCGCCAGTAAAGCATCCAGCGCCTGTGCCTGGGGAATCGTGCGCGGAAACCCGTCAAAAATAAATCCGGCGGCATCGGGATGTGTCTCTACTTTGTTGCGCAACATACCGATCGTGACACTGTCGGGTACCAGGGCGCCCTTGGCCATATATGCTTTGGCCTCCAGCCCCAGGGGGGTATTGTTACTCATCTCATAACGGAAAAGATCGCCGGTACTGATGTGCACCAGTTTGAACTGCTCAACAAGTTTTGCAGCCTGGGTGCCTTTGCCGGAACCGGGAGGCCCAAATAATATCAGGTTAATCATCTTCTTCTAATGTATCGAAAAAAATTGGAATAGTAATTTTACCACATAGGCACATAGATATTCACATAGGGCACACAGGTATAATTAACTGTTCCTATGCGCCCTATGTAAATATCTGTTGCGAACTACGAGGTAAATAGTTTCGGCAAAGTTAGAAAGGGATAGGCCTTTTCACCTAATTTTCATTTTTGATTTTAAAACCAGTGTTTTTTGTGGTAAATATATTTTTTTTCGTGCTAAAAAATGGATTTTACCTACTAAAACAAAATAAAAGAAAGAAATTGCAAAACGAGTGATTCGTATTGCAGGCTTTTTCCCGTTCAAAAATCCGTAAACCGGTAGCGATCGCCGTATTGTTGAATCCAATCGTACAAACGCTGAACCTCCCTGGGGTGGAATAATTCCGTTCCCTTATTCATAGTTGCCGCCGATCCGCAGGCGACGCCCAACTGAGCCATTTCGCGGTACGATTTGCCCTGGCTCAACGCCCATACCATACCTGCAACCATGCTGTCGCCCGCTCCGACAGTGCTTTGTTTTTTCACCGTCGGCGCCGGGATATGTTCAAATCCATCTTTGGTTACCAGGAGGCAGCCTTGCGGGCCGAGCGACACGACTACTACCTCGCAGCTGCCTTTTTTGATCAGGCTGAGTGCCGCGTCGTCCACCTGATTCATTTCGAGTTTTTCCACGCCTACCAGCGCGCTCAACTCTGCGAGGTTCGGCTTAAGCAAAAAAAGACCTTCTTTGGCCGCGCAGAGCAATGCCTTGCCTGATGTGTCCAGTATAAAACGGGCATTGATCCGCCTGGCAAGCTGGGCTACTTTTTCATAATATGTCTCCGGCAACCCCGGCGGCAGGCTCCCGCTGGCAACCAGATAATCCGGTTTCATTCGTTCGATCCGTTCCAGACAGGCTTCTGCCTGCGCTTCGGTCAGTTCGACACCCGGTAAAGTGAACCGGTACTGCAAGTTGCTGCTCGATTCGGTAATGGAGATATTTTCCCTCGTTTCGCCGTCGATGTCGACGACGGAAGTTACGATCCCCGCATCGGTCAAAATTTGTTTTAACCTGGTACCATTGTTTCCACCCGCAGGGAAAATGGCCGTACTTTCACCGCCCAGTTTATGGATCCCTTTGGATACGTTTATTCCGCCGCCACCTGCGTCGATGCGCATGGCCGAACAGCGCAGTTTATGCTCCGGGATCAGGCGTTCGGTAGTGGAACTCTTGTCAAGAGCCGGATTGAGGGTGAGCGTGGCGATTTTCATAGGATAGAGCCTTTTTTCAAAACGCAATGATAGTCAAACTTGATGAATTTAATCTTCCTGAAGCAGCCAACTGGCTCGCAGAAAGGGACGATGCGCTCGCATTTGTGCTGCAACGATACGGCCCTCCGCCGCTTTGGGCACGGGCTCCCGGGTTTTCATCTTTGGTGCATATGATCCTGGAACAACAGGTTTCTCTGGCGTCGGCCAATGCCGCTTTCCAAAAACTGAAGGCGCTCATCGACCCGGTTGAACCCGCCACATTTTTGGCATTAAGCGATGAAACCTTGCGCAATATCGGGTTTAGCCGACAAAAAACGCACTATTGCCGCACACTGGCACAGGCTGTGGATAGCGGAGATTTTGATTTTGAACAACTCCATATCATGCCCGATGATGCGGTACGCGATGAAATGAAACGCCTGAAAGGTATCGGCGACTGGACGGCCGATATTTATCTTTCCGAGTGCCTGATGCGCCCTGATATTTTGCCCAAAGGGGATATTGCTATGCAGGAGGCCTTTCGGGTGTTGAAAAAACTGCCGGCAAGACCTGTGCATGAAGATTTTGTAGCAGCAACCAACCACTGGCGACCCTGGCGCAGCGTGGGCTCCCGGATGCTGTGGCATTTTTATTTAGAGGTGAGAAGTGAGAGAGTGAGAGAGTGAGAGAAGTGAGAGGGTGAGTTGCTCAAGAATTATTTTTTTGGAGAAAAGTGGTTTAGCGCAGGGGCAGCGCCCCGTAAGATTTGTAGCAACAGATGCCGATATATTGTTTCAGGTGCAGCGCACCGCAAGATTATCTTACGGTGCGCTGCACCTGGAACAACTTTGCCTGGGAATCGCTACAAATCTTACGCGGCGCTGCCGCTGTGCTAATCAGTTACGGAGAAAATTAGAAATTCAGAAAAGAGCTTAAATGTTTTCCTTTGCACCTGTAACAAAAAGCCAGGAGCAACAACCCTCTCACATCTCTCAACCTCTCACTCCTCTCACTTCTCTTTTCATGTCCGATTTTTTTAAAAACAAACGCATCTGGATTACCGGCGCTTCGTCGGGTATTGGTGAGGCTCTGGCTGTTGCCTTTGCAAGTTCCGGAGCACATCTGATCCTTTCGGCGCGCAATGAACAGGAACTGAACCGTGTTGCAGCGGCCTGCGGACAAGCGGGCGCCTTGTCTGTTCAGGTGGAGCCACTCGATCTGGCGGCGCATGAAACAATACCGGCGCTTGTTGCAAAAGTGCTGAAAAACGTAGGGAAAGTGGATATTTTGCTCAATAACGGTGGGATTTCCCAACGTGCGCTGGTGAAAGACACTGCATTAGACGTGGACAAACGACTGATGAATGTGAATTATTTCGGCACCGTAGCCCTTACTAAATCGCTGCTGCCCAACATGCTGACCCACCAACTGGGGCATATTGTTACGATAACCAGCCTTACCGGCAAATTCGGTTCGCCGTATCGCTCTTCTTATGCGGCATCCAAACACGCATTACACGGTTTTTTCGACAGCCTTCGGGCTGAATTGGTGCAAACTCCCGTTCGTATTACCCTGGTTTGTCCCGGTTTTGTTCGTACCAATGTCAGCATTCACGCTTTGACCGGCGATGGTACGCAGTTGGGAACGATGGACGATGCCACCGATCACGGCATGGATCCTGCTGAGCTGGCAAGAAAAATCCTGCGCGCTATCGAACAAGGTAAAGAGGAAGTGTATTTCGGAGGCAAGGAAGTGCTGGGTGTATATCTGAAGCGGTTTTTTCCTGCGTATTTTTCCCGTTTGATCGGCAAAACGAAGGTCATGTAAAACAAAAGGCAAAAGGCAAAGGGCAAATATGGCATCAGTACAGATGCCATATTTGCCTTTTGCCCCTTGCCTTTTGCCCTTTTATTTAACCCTGGTCGTCGCCAGCAGCCTGCGCATACTATAACGCCCGCTCCCTTTACCTACCAGCATGAGCAGACCTCCGATAATAGCGATATCTTTCATAAACAGGATGCTTTGCAGGCGCATCTGGTCTTTGGGGTCGTTCCAGAAATCATGTATAATAAATGTAATGGGGACCCAGTACATCAGCAACATCGTTGCTCCCAAAGTGGTGCGGTATCCCACCAAAACCATCAGCCCTCCAATGAGTAATAAAAACACTGCTCCGTAAAGCCACATATCCTGGTTTGAGTTCAGGCCGTACTGCTCCATCGTCTGCCTGGTTTTATCGAAGTATAACATGGTATCGAATGCTTCGAAAAGAAAAATCGCAGATAAAAAAATCCGCCCGATTAAGTCTGTAATGTCTCGCATAACCCGTAATCAGGTTGTTCTGATGAATATTGAATGTTTTGGGGAATTGGGGATGCGAAGGTAGGGATATTATAAAGAGCAAAGGGCAAAATACAAAGGGCAAAAAGCAAAAGGCAAATCCAGCGTCCTTACAGATGCCGCTTTTGCCTTTTGCCTTTTGCCCTTTGCATTTTGCCCCTTGCCCCTTGCCCCTTGCCCTTTAAAAAAAAAGCCCCCCTCCAACTTTAGGAGAGAGGCCATCCCAAAAACCGATTTTAAAGTATGTTAAAATCGATATTCAGCGATTCTTCTACGGCAGGCTCGCGCCGTGTTTTTGCTCTTATGATCTAAGTGAGAAAAAGTAGAGTAACCGCAGTTGTTACACTGCGATTACTCTTTTATTTCTTACTTGGACTGGATCATTTTTTTCGTTGCGCTGTCGGTTGCAGTTTCGAGGGTGTAGTACAGTACGCCTGTGGTGTTCAACAGGGCGCGGTCTACACTGATCGTGTTGTAACCTTTCGCAAAGTCACCGTTTTGTGTGAATACCATACGACCGGTTTCGTCGAAGATGCGCAGGGTAGCGGAAGT
>JADLCC010000048.1 GCA_020847425.1 Saprospiraceae bacterium | reverse complement strand
TTAGCCAGCCGAAGACTGTTACTTAGGCAAAGTGGATGGAATTTGTCCGTTGTTGTTTTGCCCACCTTTGGGGGCAAAGGAAAGCCCGATGGATGTCAGTACAAGAATCAGCAGCACACGGATGGAGCGGATGGAGTTGCATTTAATTTGCCGGATAACAACACCAATGCATCATACTTATCCGCTACCACCCTGTCATTCAGGCGCATCGGATGCGATTTGAACAGGATAAACAGTTCATCGAATAAGGCTTCCGATGCATTTTCTGCCAAAAGGGTTTTGAAATATTCGCGATTCTTTTCCATGGAATTACCGGCTCGAATGGATTTTTCTCAGCAAATGTAACAAAGCACCTTAAATGGCGGGCTTAAAAAGTTTATGGTTTATCGTTTATAGCCACTCTATGAATGAGATTTTACACTTTTGAGTGGCCATAAACTATAAACCAAAAACTATAAACCATAAACCCCGACTTCGCACTGTCGACTTCGCACTCTGTCACACCCCTTGTTCCACCAGGTACCGCTCCGCATCCAGCGCAGCCATACAACCGGTACCCGCAGCGGTTACCGCCTGGCGATAAATTTTATCCTGGGCATCGCCACAGGCAAAAACGCCGGGTACTTTGGTAAAGGTCCGGCCTGGCGTTGTAAGCAGGTATCCGCTGTCGTCGCGGTCGAGCCAGTCTTCAAAAACATCCGTATTGGGTTTGTGGCCGATGGCTACAAAAAAACCTGTCACATCTAACGTGCTGACTTCCTGGGTTTTATTGTTTCGAATCCGCACGCCGGTCACACCATCGTCGCCCAGCACCTCTTCCGGAGAAGTATTCCAGTGTACGATCAAGTTGGGCGTATTCATGACACGCTCCTGCATGATTTTGGAAGCGCGCATTTCGTCGCGCCGCACGAGCAGGTGTACGGTTTTACAAATTTTAGCGAGGTAAGTGCTTTCTTCGGCTGCGGTATCGCCGCCGCCGACAATGGCCACTTCCTGTTTGCGGAAGAAAAAGCCGTCGCAGACCGCACAGGCGGAAACGCCAAGGTTTTGCAGGCGGTCTTCGCCCGGGATGCCCAGCCATTTGGCACTGGCGCCCGTCGCAATGATAACGGTATGCGCATGAATTTCAAGGCCGGCCTCTGTCCAGACTTTGTGTACCGGCCCGCTGAAATCCACTTTCGTGATCATTTCATTCCGGATATCCGTTTCGAATCGCGCGGCCTGTTTCTTGAAATCTTCCATCATTTCCGGGCCATTGCGACCTTCAGGGTAGCCGGGATAGTTTTCTACATCATTGGTAATCATCAACTGGCCGCCAGGCTGGGGGCCGGTGTACATCACGGGATTGAGACCTGCCCGTGCGGCATAAATCGCTGCTGCATAGCCCGCCGGGCCGGCACCGATAATCAGACATTTAATTTTTTCCATAACAGGTGCAAAAGTAGGGACTCAGCCGACGAAAAGGTGCGTGCATTTCACTTTTCCAGCAGTTAATTGCAAAAAATGTTGCGGCGGAGACGAAATGTTGAATTCTATAAAAAACACCAGAAGAAAGGTGAAAGAGGCTAAACATTGTTACGTGAGTCGTGAGTCGTGAGTCGTGAATCGTGAGTCGTGAATCGTGAGTCGTGAGTCGTGAATCGTGAATCGTGAGTCGTGAGTGGCATCCAGTTGATGATTATTGAGAACGTTCTTCTAACTGGATGCCACTCACGTCTCACGTCTCACGTCTCTTGGCCACCACCAGTTCCTTGCTTCCCGGCGTATACACATAAAACCCTTCGCCGCTTTTCGCGCCGAGTTTTCCAGCCATTACCATGTTCACCAGCAAAGGACAGGGGGCGTATTTGGGTTGGCCGAAACCATCCTGCAATACGCGCAATATGGACAGGCACACATCCAGTCCGATAAAATCGGCCAGTTGCAAAGGCCCCATCGGGTGCGCCATACCGAGTTTCATTACCGTGTCGATCTCTTCTACGCCGCTGACCCCTTCGTAAAGCGTATAAATCGCTTCATTGATCATCGGCATCAGGATTCGGTTGGCCACGAAGCCGGGATAGTCATTGACTTCCACCGGGACTTTATCCAATTTTCTGGACAAATCCATCACCCGCTGACACACCGCGTCGGAAGTAGCGTAGCCGCGGATAACCTCCACCAGTTTCATAACCGGCACGGGGTTCATGAAGTGCATCCCTATCACTTGTTCGGGGCGCCGGGTGGCCGATGCTATTTTGGTGATGCTGATACTGGAAGTGTTGGTGGCCAGGATCGCAGCGGCGGGCGCAAACTGATCCATATCCCTGAAAATTTTCAGTTTCAGTTCCGTATTTTCCGTAGCGGCCTCTACCACCAGGTCGGCGCCTGCAACGCCTTCCTGCAGGCTGGTTTGCGGTTGCAGGCGACCCAGCGTTGCCGTTTTTTGTTCTTCCGTGAGCAGCCCTTTTTTTACCTGTCGGTCGAGGTTGGCGCCGATGGTGGCCATAGCCTTATCGAGTGCAGCCGCCGCAACGTCTACCAGTACCACGTTGTATCCGTATTGTGCAAAAACGTGGGCAATCCCGTTGCCCATAGTGCCGCCGCCGATGACGGTAATATTTTTCATATGTATTACTTTTTGTCTTTTAAAGATTTGTCCTTTTTTTATTCCTTTCTCCAGGAAACCATAGCCGCCGGGGTAATCCCCAGGCTTGGGTGCCATTCCGAGCCCAGGTCCAGCGCAAGCCCGTTTTTCAGCCGCAAACCCGCGCCGAATCCAATGCGCGCTACGTCGCCGCTGCGCATACCGGCCCGCACGGCCAGCAGCGTGTGGGGACGGTATTCGAAACCTGCTTTTACTTGTGCCGGCCGCTCCAGGTCTTTTTCCGTTTCAAAACTGAATAAAAAGAGTTCGGAAGGTTTCCACACCCCGCCGACGCGGAAAAGCGAAACAGGAATATCCTCGCCGATTTTCTGCTGAAATGGGTTCTGCAATTTAGCGCCCAGCCAAACCGTAGGCAGTGCCTGCGCCAGTATGCTCAGGCTGAATGTTGCAGCCGTTGCCGATCCGTACTCCTGGGCCGACACCCGCAGCACGTCGGCTGAACCGCCGAGGTAAATTTTTTCACCCAATTGCCGGCCATAGGCCAGGCGGAACCGTTGCTCGCTGTACGCCGATGTGGCGGAGTGCAGGACATCGAGCCCCAGGCCGCTGCCTTTGCTCAAACCCACAACACCCTGAATATGAGCCGTTTGCCAGCCGGAAAGTCCATATGGAATAGCAGAGCCGGCCCAAACACCCGGCGACTTTGCCATCAGCAGGCCTGCCTGCGCATCGTTGTTCAGGCCGTTGGAAAGCCCCGGCAGGGCAATACCTGCTCCGCCCATAGCCATCACAGCAGCATTGTCGAAAGGGCGCATAAAAACCTGGGCCTGGCCTGTGAGGGCCAGGAGGGAGCAACAAAGGAGTAAGGTTGAGCGCATGGATCGGATGTTTTGTGTTTTAGTGTTTTCGGGTTTTAGTGTTTTGGAAGTTGTCACACTTGGCATTTGTTTATTACAGGCGTATTTGAAATTGTTTCTGTTAGACTGAACACAATAAGTCATTCTTTTGAACGAATCCCATGGGTTCCACTCTAAAACACTAAAACCCGAAAACACTAAAACACCCATAAACGTTTACCCATCCAGTCCGTTCTCCGCCACTATTTTCTCATAAAAAAGCCCCGCATCCGTCATCTTCCGCTCCATGGTTTCAAAATCGACACGCACCAGTCCGAAGCGAAACGTGGGCCCGAGGTGCCATTCAAAATTATCCCAGGTACTCCAGTGGATATAGCCCTGCAAATCTACACCTTCTGCGATGCATTGGTGACAAACGCGCAGGTAATCGCGCAGCGCCTGGATGCGTTGCTGTGCATCATCAGTACAGATCCCGTTTTCCGTAATTATAATCGGTTTGGCGTATTTTTTATGAAACCTGCGCAGCACCCAGCCGAGTCCTTCGGGCTTGTAACCCCACATCCGGTCGTGTGGAATCCCGCGTTTTTCCAGTTTTTCAAGACCCGTAATCGCATCGACCGGCAGCGGATCGAAAATCATATAAGCGTAATAACTCAGTCCCCAGAAATCGCAGCGCCGGAAAGGTTTGGCAGCCCTCGTCATAAACCACCAGCGCACAAAAGCCGCCACTACCCTACCCGGCCAGTTGGCGCCTTCAAAATAGCCGGTATTCAGCGAAATGCCGATCGGAGCCGCCGAATGTGCCCGGATCAGGTCGAATGCGAGGTCGTGCGCCCTGCCCATGTTGTCGAGTACGCGATTGGCCGTGAGGTACTGCCCTTTGCGGTGAGGTGGGAAATTGCCCAGCATAAAGGCATTCATCGCATACACATTCGGTTCGTTAAAGGTGTTCCAGTAAGCCGCGTAGGTGCCGAAATGCTCGATGCATTGTTGCACATAATCCAGAAACAGGGGAATATTCTCCGCCCGGGTCCAGCCGCCTTTGGCTTCCAGCCAGTTGGGGTGGGCAAAATGATGCAACACAAACATCAGTTGGACGCCATTTTCGCGCAATTGATCAAAAAAACGGCGGTATTCAGCCACTACAGCCGGATCGAAACGGGCCATGGGTTCGGGTTGCAGCCGGCACCAGTCCACGCCACAGCGATAAATCCCGCCCAAACGCACAATATAACCGGCGTCTTCCGCCCTGCGCAGTTCGTGGTCCGTCGTCCGCTCGAACACATAGCCGTCCAAAGCCTTTACCCCCCGCCAGGGATGTTGCGTGGCTGTTTCGACCTGAGCGGCGGCAGTAGAGGTACCCCAGATAAAATGATCGGGAAAAGTAATTCGCATGGAAATGGATTGGGCTATTCGGCCGAAAAATAGTGCCTTCAGGCTGTTTGTCGATCCATTTTGCCGGAAATAAAAAAAGACCCGTAAAACGAGTCTTTAAAAAGCCCCTCACTGCGAGCCTTACGGGAGGGGCAAACCATGAGATTATAAAATAAAAAGGGAATATGCTACGATGAATACTTCTTTGACAAAGTCGTCACCAAAAAGCCAAACACCTTCGGCAGCCTTAAAAGCCTGCCTGCAATCGGGAAAAGGGATGAAAAAAGGGATGTAATTGCTTACAAGCACCTTGACGGATTAAAATTATAGTGCAAAGATACAGTTGGATTGCCGATGAGCAATAGTTCGGGCGCTTTTTATTTTTAGTTGCCGTGGTACAAAAGACAGTTTTGCCTATTGTACAACCGATCTCCGTTCCTTGAAATCAAGCCGCACCGAAAAAATATGCGAATACTGCACCTGCGAGACATTTCCGATATCGGTAAGGGCGTAGTCGAGTTGTACGCGGCCGAGGCGAAGACCGATACCGAAGTTGGGCTGGAGAGAAAGTTGTTCCTTGTTGGGGTCGAAATCGTCTTTCACGCGCTGGAAATTGCCCATGCCGGCCCTTATCTGGACAAAACGATTGTAATCCAGTTCGAGGCCGATGCGCGGGTCGATATTGAATGACTTGGAACTGATCAGCACATTGCGCTGTCCGTCGGTTGTCCATTCCAGGTCGATTGCCGGGATCAGGGTTGTTTTTTCACCGAGCCGCATTTTGTACGCGGCGCCCAGCAGGAAACGCGGTCTGGTAATTTCGGTGTTGCTGACCGGTATTTCGTTGTCAGTACTGTCAAAAACGGCTTTTTCGCGTTCCGTAAGGTTGAACGACCAGGCATTGAAAGTAGTGGTCAGGTCGCGGCCCTGCACGCCCAGCATCAGGTTGCCTTTCCGGTATTGCATGCCCAGGTCGGCGCCGAAGCCCCATGAATTGCCGATGCTGCCGATGACACGGCGCACCACTTTTACGGTACCACCGACGGAAAAGTTGGGATTGCGCAATTTGCGCGCATAACTCCCCATGAGGGCATAATCGGCTGCTGAAAATTCCGAAATATTATCGTAGTTGATCGTACCGTCCGGCTCCACCAGGTTGATGGTATATGGAATCTGGTCGATACCGAGCCGGATCAGCGAAAAGGCCAGGAAAGCCTTTTTGTCGCGGTTCAATGCTTTGCCGAAACTCAAAAAGTCATATTGACCCACGCCGCCGAACCATTCTGCGTGCATGGCAGCCAATTGTACCGGCGCATCGATTTCAGAAAGTCCCGCCGCATTCCAGTAGATAGCGCTGAGGTCGTTGGCAAGCGCCGTTTGAGCGCCCGACATGCCGTGGGCACGACCGCCTACGCCGATAGCGAGAAATTCGTTGCTGTATTTTTGGCAAAAAATGGGTGAAATACCCGATAAAAACAAAAGACCAACGAGTAGAAGTTGTTTTTGCATAGTCAGAACCGCAGGCGCAAAGTTTGGAAAAGAAGATTGTTTGGATTGTTCTGTGGTTTGACGCAACTATGGACAAAAGGGTTGCTTCGTTTTTTTACCACATAGGCACAAAAAAAATTGGCCCTCCGCCCTTTCTCATTTGAAAGGACCGGAGGGCCCCCGCCTTCGGTTGTCTTTGCTCAGTACTTGAGCTATATTTCTTTTTTGGATGTTTGCGGGTTAGGACGCCCATCCATTCATTTGGTCACAGTTTCTCAAAGTATGAACTGAAATTCCTTACTTTCAATTCGACTTGTGCGCTTTCGGCAGTAGAACGGACAAAAGCACTTTGTTGTTCAAAGTTTTGCTTTTAAAAACGCTGTGAAATGTTTCACAGCGCGCTTAACTTCTTTAACGATGCAAATATGAACGAATTTTTTTATTCAGTGATATATCGCCCTTTGCGAAACACCTGAAAACACGTGTTTTCTCATTTCCAAATTTTCAAAAAACCAACCGTTTCTTTAACAATGCACAAACATTCCTGCCGAACACTTTTGATTTTTTTTATATTTCATGCAAGTATCTGCCGATACTGGAAAAATGCGAAATAGGTAATTTTTTTTTCATAAAACCGCCGCTCCCTGCCTTAAAGGCGCCGCTCCCTTGCAAAATCAGCCGATTACGGGATTTTGAATACCACAGGATCGATGGTTTCCGCACAACGAAAATGCCCTTTCGGACAGGATTTGTATCCGTGCAATCCGCAAGGGCGACAATCCAGCGCTTCGCCGGTTTCCACCACCAGGGCATTTTGAGCCAGCGGCGTAAATCCGAATGCGGGTATAGTGGAACAAAACACGGCCGTGGTCGGCGCATTCACCGCGGAAGCCATGTGCATCGGCGCGGAATCGTTGACATAATTCATGGCCGCGTTTTCCATCAAAGCCGCCGATTCGAGGAAAGACAAGCGGCCCGCCAGGTTCAAAACTTTGTGCCCGGGCAGGGCTGCGCAAATGGCCTCGCAGGCAGGCAGGTCGCCTGGTCCGCCCAGCAGAAACACCGCGGTTTCCGCCGGGAAGAGCCGGAGCAATTCGATCCATTTGTGTGCCGGGTATTGTTTGGTAAACCAGACCGAAGTGGGCGCAATGCAGACGTATGTTGAGTAACCTGCACCGAGTTGCCGGGCTTTGGCATAATCCGCTGCGGCGGGATAAAGCCTTGGACGTATTTCGGGTTTGGTGGTGGGTGTTTCGGGCGTGAGGTGGGCGATCAGCGACAGGTTGCGTTCCACTTCGTGGATGGGTTGGGCCGCCGTGCCGAAGCGGTGCGTTACCCGCCGGGAAAAGAACAGGGACAAGGGGTTTTTGTCAAAACCGACCGTATGCCGCGCACCGGACAACACAGTGAGTACGCCCGAAGCCGCAAATCGCTGGCAATTGATCACCCAGTCGTAGCGCTCGCGGCGGATTTCGCGCATCAGGCGCCACAGCCCCCGGTACTTTTCCTCTTTTTTGCGCCAGATGTAGACTTTCCTCAAATGCGGGTGCCCTTGCAGCAGCGATTCGTTGCCTTTGCGCAGCGCAAAATCGATGGTCGCATCCGGGAAAATTCGCCGCAACTGTTCGATCAAAGGCGTCGCCAGGATCACATCGCCGATAAAAGCGGTCTGGATGATGAGCAATTTCATAGGGCAAAGGTAGGTACCGGCGGCTTTAGCCGCAGGTATACCCGAAAAAAAGCAGGTATTTGCCGGATATTCCTGCGGCTAATTGAAATTTCTAAATAAAGCAGAGTTATAATTTTATTCATCTGCCGTTCATTTACTTGGGTTTTAGTGGTGGCATGGGTTTATGGACATTGAACAGTTTGTTTTTCGGACGAAAAACAAACTGTTCA
>JADLCC010000047.1 GCA_020847425.1 Saprospiraceae bacterium | reverse complement strand
GAAGCGCCCTAAACACTAAACACCAAACACTACCCTTGAGTAAGCGTGTAATGGTAGGTTTCCATAATCAAATTAGCCAGCAACTTCTGGCAGGCTGTATCCACTTTCTGGCGGGCTTCTGCTTCGTTGTTCGCTTCGAGCGTCATGCTGACATGGCGGCCGATCCGCACATCCGAAACGCCGGACAGGTGGAGGTGTTTCATATTGTTGACCACCGCTTTACCTTGAGGGTCAAGGAGTTCTCGGTGGGGCATGATGTCAATTTCGGCGATGAATTTCATGGTGGAAAAGTTGTTGAAGGGGTTGAGGTTGTTGAAGGGTTGAGATTGTTGAGAGGCTCAGGTGGAATACCCTCAACAATCTCAACCCCTCAACAACCTCAACTTCCTTGTATGATTTTATTTTTTAAAACAATAGAAGCAAGCATATACACAACAATAATGACCGAAAAGGCCAGTTCTTTCAGGAAAAAAACGAGTATGCCAAACAAGAGCAAAAACGCCAGGTTGAATGCATTGCTGCTCCAGTCGAGCCGCTTTATCTTCATGCCGAACATGGGGATTTCGCTGTTGAGCAACCACGACAATACCGCCACCAGCCCGTACAACAGCCATGGATTGTGCAGGGTTTGGGCCAGGCCGAAATAATTGTGGTGTGCAGTCAGTGCCAGGCCCAGTACAAAAACAGTACATGCCGGCGTGCTCAATCCGATAAAATAAGTGGTTTGCCGGGTATCGAGGTTGAAACGGCCCAGCCGCAAACCCGAACTGGCGGACAGGATAAATGCAGGCAGTGCGGCTATACATATCGTTTGGACCATCTGTCCCGGCACAAGCGTAGATTCCGCACAAGTGCCGCCTTGGAGCAATTGATAAAACATCGCGCCCGGTACAACACCGAAACTAACGACATCCGCCAGTGAATCCAGTTCTTTACCCAGGGGCGAACTGACGCCCAGCGCCCGTGCTGCCATCCCGTCGGCATAATCACAAAGAAAAGAGCCGAGGGTGAACAACGCCGCTGTTACAGGATCGAAAGCGAGTGTGTACAGCAGTGCACAACAACCGAAAAAGAGGTTGGCGAGGGTTAATAAATTGGGAATATGCTTCATAGTATGGATTTGCTCCAGGGAACACCCCCGCTGCATGCCGGCGCAAAAGTAATATTTTCGCCGGGATTGGCATTTTGCTATTTTGCGGCCCGGAAGGTAAAAGTTGATGAGGAATGAGGGATGAGGAATGTTAGCATTCGTGCGTGATCAATTCATTCCTCATACCTCATTCCTCATCATCCCGACCAATCTCCTTTTTAAGAAAACTTTGACATGCTATGCAGCCAACAAAATGCCATGTTTTTGCGTCTACTTCAAAGTTGACAAAACCAATCCAATCCCCAAAGCCGTATTTCAGGGTGAAAACCGAATATTTTACCGAATAAAACCAAGCCTGAGATCCAAAACACAACATGATCATGAGAAAACAAGGACTAATTCTGATTATCGCATTGTTCGGCGTAGTTGCTGCAATAGCACAACCTTCCAATGACGAATGTACCAACCCAATTGTTATCCCCAGCGTACTTAATTTTTGCAGCGCCAATGCAGCATACACCAACGTAGGCGCTACGCCTTCCACTTACGGCCCTGCCACCTGTTTCGGCGCGACCCAGAACGACGTATGGTTTGCATTCACGGCACAAGCGACGGATGTGACCATTACGGTGCGCGGCGCAACGCCACAGGCGCCGGGCGGCACACTCCAGAATCCGCAGGTGGCGCTTTATTTTGGCAACTGCGGCGGTACGATCAACCAACTGGAGTGTCAGACGACTTTCGGCAGCACCGACATCGTAGAGGGGTACCAGGGCGGACTTTTTGTTGGGTCCACCTACCTGATCCGGATACAAGGCGCAGCGGGTAAAGTAGGCACCTTTCAATTGTGCATCAACAACTACAATCCGCCCGTAGAGCCGACCTCCGACTGCCCCGACGCTTCTATTTTGTGTGATAAATCCTCTTTTGTTGTTCAAAATGTAACGGGCGCAGGAAATAATATTTCCGAATTGACGGATGCGCTTTGCTTCTCCAACGGCGCACCCGGTAACTTTGAAACCAATTCTACCTGGTTTGTGTGGACCTGCTCGCAATCCGGTACCCTCGAATTTACCCTCACTCCGCTGAATGTCAGCGACGACCTCGATTTTGCGTTATACCGACTGCCCAATGGCATTGGCAATTGCACGGGCAAACAACTGGTGCGATGTATGGCTTCCGGTGATAATTCATTCCCCAGCCCCTGTATGGGCCCTACCGGTTTGCAGTCGGGCGACCCCGATGTGAGTGAAGATGCCGGCTGCCAGCAGGCAGGGGATGACGCCTGGCTTTCACCATTTAGTATGATACAGGGCGAATCCTATGCCCTTTGCGTCAATAACTTTACGTCTACGGGCAATGGTTTTCTGATCGATTTTGGCGGTACCGGGCTGTTTTTAGGCCCGGAAGCGGCTTTTACAACAGATCCGCCTGCTGTTTGCCTGGGTACCGCAGTCTCGGTGCTGGACGCATCTACTTTTGCCCTGGGTGCTATCACGGCCTGGAAATGGAGTTTCGGCGCCGATGCCGTACCGCAAACAGCCACCGGCCCCGGCCCGCACACCGTACAGTTCAATACACCCGGTCTGCGGCCAGTCGTGCTGACGCTGGAAACCGCGCTGGGTTGTAAAATCACCGATATTCAAACGGTCAATATTTTTCCGGATGTGGAAGTGGATACTTTGATTGCGGCGCCAGACTGTAACGGGACAGCCAATGGGACGGTCACGATCAATAACATTACCAGCGGCACGCCGCCCTATTTATATAGTTGGAACGGCGGGCCTTTTGGCAATACGCCTAGCCTGAGCGGATTGGGGGTGGGCACCTACACCCTGGTGATCAGGGACTCCAATAATTGCGAAACGGATCTTTCCATCGATGTAAAGGAGCGGGTGCTTACAGCGGAAGCCGTGGTGGACAAGCCGCTGTGTTTCGGCGACGACAACGGGGTGATTACCATGAATGTTACCAATGGCGTCCAACCCATTCAGTTCGATTTTGGCAACGGTTTTATCAATCAAAATTTTCAGGGCGGATTTGCAGCGGGTTCGTACACCATTCAGGCGATAGATGAAGTGCTTTGCAAAGGCACCTTTGAAGTAGCCGTAACCGATAATCCGGTGCTGGAACTGGCGCTCGACACCATAGATATTTCCTGTTTCAGCGCCAACGACGGTATGGGCCTGGCGATTCCATCCGGCGGCGTGGGCAATTACTCCTATTTGTGGACGGACGGGCAAACCACCAACAAAGCCAATGACCTGCCACCGGGTACATTTGGCGTCACCGTAACGGACGGAAATGGTTGTACTGTCTCCGGATCCATTTTTGTGGTCGAACCCGCCGATGTGGCGATCGCCCTCGTCGATGTGCAGGATTTGCTGTGCAACGGACAACCTACCGGAGAAGTAAGGGTAGAAGGGCTGGGCGGCCGAATGCCTTATACGTTTAGTGCCGACGGCGTAAATTTTGTACCCTCCGACACTTTGCGCAACCTCCCGGCAGGCGATTACTGGATAAAAATTAAAGACAACGGCGGCTGTATCGACTCCGTTTTTGCCACGATCATTGAGCCGCCACCGCTAGTGGTAGCGGCCGAACCCGCTGACACGACGCTCGACCTCGGATTTACGGTACTGGTGACTACGGTGACCAGTCCGGCCGGTCGGCCCGTTACGTATGCCTGGTCGCCACCCATGGGCCTGGACAATGCCAATATTGCGGAACCGACCATAACGGCAATAAGCAATCAGATCTACACCATTACTATCACGGATGAAGACGGCTGCACGGCGGTCGATGATGTGCAGATACTGGTGAATAAAAACCGGCCCATGTATTTCCCCAATGTTTTTGGGCCGGAAAAACAATTCCCAAACAATTTCTTCACGGGTTTTGGCGGCCCGGCTGCTGAAGCCATTACCCTGATGCGGGTGTACGACCGCTGGGGGACGCTGATTTACGAAACCCGCAGCAACCCCATCAATGACCCGGCCAGGGGCTGGGACGGCACGTATAAAGGTGAGCCGGTGCAAGGCGTTTTTACTTTTTACGCTTTTGTAAAATTTATTGACGGCGAAGAATTGCAGTACGAGGGGGATATTACGGTGGTACGGTAGTGTACCCCGGAACGCTGTTCCGTGTATTGTATCCCGAAACGCTGTTCCATGTAGTGTATCCCGGAACGCTGTTCCGGGAACATTACGGTTGTAACATCCCCGGAACAGCGTTCCGGGGTAAATTGCAGTGCGCAACATTCCCGGAACAGCGTTCCGGGATACAATATTCGTCCTACATTTACGGCGATTAACAATCGCACTCGTATGGCTTATCGAAATATCCGGCTGCATCCTTTGCTACGGCTCATTTACTTTTTGTTGCGCCTGTATGCCTGGGTTGCAATGCATGTTTTTTACCGCCGCCGAACCGTGCTGGGCATGGAAAACCTGCGTTTCGACGGTCCGGCCATTGTGATCAGCAACCACCCCAGCACGCTGATGGATGTATTGAACGTGGGTATACATATCCGGCAGGAGATGTTTTTTCTTGCAAATTATGGTTTGTTCAAAAACCCCGTTAGCAACTGGCTG
>JADLCC010000046.1 GCA_020847425.1 Saprospiraceae bacterium | reverse complement strand
GTCAGGTTTTTTCCACCTGCGTATTGCTCGTCCGTTTCCTGGGGAGCAACGGGCGGCTGCTCGTCGCGGCAAGCCGATAGCATTAGCAAGGCGAGCGCAGGAAAGATAAATTTCATCATTAGATTGGTTTTACGTTATCAGTTATCAGTTAATGGTTATCAGTGTTGAAACCTTCGGCTTAAGCAACTGACATGGCCGAAGGTTTCAACACTGATAACCATTAACTGATAACTGATAACAAAATCAGAATTCTGCCCCCAAAGCAAACCCCACATCCGTCAAACGGTCGCTGAGTGTGCGCAGACTGGTGATAGCGGGCAAAACCTTATCGGAATTATTCAGGATAGCCTGATCGAAAGGCGTTGGAATTTGTGACAATTTAACCTGTGCATCAGCGAAGGCGTTCACAACTGCAGTGGCTTTCGCTGCGTCCGTATTTGCGGCCAGTTCGGCCAGGCTGCGGCCTTGCACCAGGGAACCGTCGGTACGCTCATAATTACCGTAATAGACGTTTATAAGCCCTTTGAAGTTCATCAAAATATCAATATGCGTATTGTCGCTAAAGCAGGAATGTTCATTTTCCTGGTCGTGCGTATCGAGGGCAACAAACATCCGTTCGCCGGCAAGTTCTCCTTTGCTCAGTTCGCCAAGTGCTGTAAAAATGTAGCCTAGCGCAACTTCCTGTGTCGTGTTTTTCAAAAACTGTATGCGATAGGCACCACCTGATTCCCATTCATCGCGCACAGATCCCAGGTTTTCCAACAGCAGTTCAGCCACAACTTTCAGGTATTGGCCGCGGCGAGCCTGATTGTCGGCGGTACCGCCCACCACATAATCAGTATATGGCCGAGCGCCAGGTCCTGTTGTGCTCAGATCCTGCCCCCACAACAAAAACTCGATGGCGTGGTAGCCGGTAAAAATGGACGCTTCTGAAATGCTTTCATTCAAATCGGCCAGAACCTGTTTTGTGATGTCGGGGTATTGTGCAGGGTTGTTGATCAAACCGGCTCCCGAATTTCCCGATACGTAATCGATAAAATTTTCGTCTATAGGCCAGGCATTGATCAGGCCTTCCGGGCCATCCGCATCATCGATCGGGCCACCGTAAAAACGATAGGCTTCTGTTTGTCCGTAAGGAATACGGGCTGCGAGCCAGGATTGTTTGCAGGTTTCCAGACCCTGAGCAGTCGGATTGGCCACAAAAGCATCGATATTGTTCCTGAGCGTTTGAGCAGTGCTGTATGCATCTTCATAGTTAGCCAGTACCATCGCCGCATAGTTTTCGAGAATCAGTCTGCGTTGGTCTGTTATGTTTTCTTCTTTTTTGCAGGCGCCAAATCCGAGGCTGATCAGGAGAAGGAATAAAACTGTCTTTTTCATGTTTATTTGAATGGAAAAAAGGATTCGAGGATGTGTGTATTCGAGTGTTTGGCAGATTAATCTCCGTCGCCGCTGCTGAATGTGATAGCGAGGCCCAGTAACGAAGACAAGTCGCTTTTGAAATAGCGTGTCATTTTCTGAAATTCCGTGTACAAGGTTTCCAGTTGCGGGTTTCCGGCGGTAATTTGTTCGGAAAGGGTCGGCGTATCGGACACGGCCGCGAGTGCTGCACGCAGTGCCGCCAGTTGGGTTTCCGTGCTGGTGATCAAGGCTGGTCCGCCTTCCACTTTTTCCAGGTATTCGCGAAATCCGATGCCATCCTGGCCGCTTTTGCTTCTGCCGTACCAGATGTTTTCGATGGCCGTCAAATGCAGGCGCAGGCATTCCAGCGATTTGCCGCTGTAAACCGCTTCCACCAGTTGCGGTTCGGTTTGTGTTTGGCCTGGGCGTTTGCCAAGCGGAAGGCCCAGTTTGAAGTTTTTGGCCGCTTCAAAACTGCGCACAAATTCATTGTACAGGTGTGATGTACTGCTGCCAACGTCCGTTCCTTTGTTATTGACAAATTCGGTATAATAGGCCCCGTTCCAGGCATTTACCACTGTTTCAATGCGGCTTTTCAGGTTGTCTGCCAGTGCCGCCAGGTACGCTTTGTGGTGCGGCGCCGTCAAAAAACTGTCCACGATGGCTGCATCGGAAGCGGCCGATCCGAATATCAGGTATTCGATTGCCGGGAAACCGCGCGCATCCCTGTTAAAGTCAGCGACATTCCACGTTCCTGAATGCAGGTTGGCTTCCAGTTTGACAACACTGGCGGGGAAAGTGCCGATTTCCTCAATCAGGCTTTTTTGCAGGCCTTCCTCCCCTGCCGGACCAAAGTTAAAGGCATTGGCAAACTGCCACTGGTAGTAGGCGTCCTGCCAGGCAGCCTGCATGGCATCGAGGTTTTCTATTGTCGGCGCTGAATTAAAGGTGGTTATAGCGGTGTGAAACACCAGCGTCCGGTTATTCAGATCATTGTATGCAGGCCGGATCAGGTTGTCTGCAAAGTTCTGCAGCATGGCGCCCCGATCAAAAGTGTCGGTTGGGCCATCGGGAGAGGTGTCGCAGGAACTGAATACCAGGATGTAACTGAACAATGCTGTTACCGCAAACCGGAAAGGGTGCATGTGCTTCATGATTTTGTAGATGAATATTTCAAAATGGATATAGTGTTTCATGTCACGCGTTGCAACAACCAAACACGAAACACCATACCCCAAATACTTTAGCGCCCTTGTTCGGCCACCCAGTTTTTCTTGAAATCCTCGATTTCCTGGTCGCTGAACTGGTAACGCGTTTGTATTTTTTGAATGACCTGCGTCAATTTCGGAAGTTCATTCAGCGGATCTGTAATGAACTTATATGATGTTGGCGTTGCGTTGTAAGGCGCATTGAGCAAAGTCAGTATTTCATCAATTTCGGTGTCCGTGATGGTTTTGAACCCCTGAGGAATGGAGCGCCAGCCGTGTACGAAACCAACACACTCGCCGTATGCATGCAAAGAGGCTGCTTTGTCGCTGTCCGTCGGATTGGTAGCGCTCATTTTGGAAATGACGCTGTGGCAATAATTAATGACGGTTGCGAAATTGACTTTTTCCCAGTTCAGGCGCAAAGCAGACAACGCTTCGTCGCGTTCTGTATTGTAATCATCGCCTGCTTTGAGAGCGGCCTGCAAGGTCAGGAAATTTGTTTTCATTTGCGAATACAAACCCTTTCCGTCATTTTTATCGCGGCGCGCGGCGTAGTTCGCCAGGAATTTATCTGGGTTGGCGGCATTAGCAGCAGTAGGTGTATTGGGGAAATCGGGGTGCGCGCCAAAAATGGCCAGCACCTGATCGGCCGTTTCGCTGTTCATATCTCCTTGCATCAAAGAGACGGCATGGTGGTACATGGCTGCACCAAAGAGCCCTTTTTCGGTCAACTGTTCGTATTCCAGTCCGTTTTCATCAAATAAATAGCCGCCGAAGGTACCGCCATGAGCACTTGGAACAGATGGCGTGTACGTGGCGCCGCTGGCTTTTGCAAGTTCGTCGAACCAATTGCCCGTACCTTCCAGGCGGCCAGCGTAGTAAGCGGTCGTCAATGATTTCAGGCTGGGTGTGCCGGTGTTGTACAGTTGGGAAAGGGTGGCAAAATCTAGCACTACACCGGAAGTGCGGCCTTTTTTGATTTCAGTTACCAGAGCATCCATTTGGGACCTGACACCATATTGTGTTGTGGTATTGGCCTGATATGTACTACCGTCGTACTGCGTGGGAATGGCAAGCGGATCCTTTTCCTTTTTACAGGAAACTGCAAGCATAAGGATCGTTCCAAAAAAAAGAAGGGAAGATTTATTGTTTTTCATCGTTCAATTGCGTCTTATGTTTATCTGGACAAATTCTAACGAGGCAAATGTACGTGATGGCTTGCTATTTCTTAGTGCTTATCTGGAATCATTCAAGATAATATGAATTTTTTATGACAAACCTCAGATCAGTACAGTTGCTATAAGGCGAAGCATATCAAACCATCAAACCATCAAACACACCGCCTTTTGCCCCCCTTCGCTTACCACTTTTACTTTTTTTCTTCCCGATTTAAAAAAAGCCCCGAAAAAATATCGAAGTTTGTCCTTCGTTTAAGAAGCAGCAGGCACAACCGTTTCATAGGGCGTCCTGCCATTTTTAAAAGAATTTCCCGCCGTAGTCTCGTTTTCATAACCATTCGTTAATCGTTTCGACCCGTGCAAGAAACGCGCTGTACAGCCGTTTTCCGGCCCGAACAAACCAGACTCCTCTTTCCATGACTTTGAAAATTTACCAATTACGGCCAATCCTGTTTACCCTCTCTTTTTTTCTCTTTTTTCCATTGTTCTCTTTTGCCCAAGCCGTTGAAGACTGTAACAACGGTATCGATGACGATGGCGACGGCCTGATCGACTGTTATGACCAGGATTGTACCTGTACCGGTCAGTGCGACGATTTTTATTACACCACCTGTAATGCCGACTGTTTTTATATCCCGCCCTGCGGCCAGATTTCACTCGGCATTCAATGGACCGGGCAAGCCGAAACGGGCACCTATTCTACCCTTGTGGCCGGTGATATGGACAATGACGGCATCCCGGATATTGTCACTTATCGTGTAGAAAACGCCAATATTTACATCATTGATGGCGCTACAGGCGCTACAAAAGTGGAAATCATTTGTCCGTCGACTATCGCCGGCGGCACCGCTCCTGCTATCGCCGACCTCGATCACGATGGTTTCGGCGAATTGATCATTGTGGCCAACGACCTGCGCTTGCGTTGTTATGAACACGACGGCACTTTAAAATACACCAGTTCATCCATTGTGGGGTACTTTCCCAGGTATGCTTACGCTGTTCCGAATATTGCGGATTTCGACCACGATGGCTGGGCGGAAATCAATATCGGTAATCAGGTTTTTAATGGCCAGACGGGCGCATTGCTGGCTTCCGGCGGCCCCGGACTTTCTGCGGGAGAGCACCCTGCGCGTATCGGCAACGGCTTTTCTTTCTGTTCACCCGTTGCCATGGATGTTTTGCCGGATAGTTTTTGCCCGGATTGTGACGGCCTGGAGATTGTTGCAGGCAATCAGGTAATGTCTGTAAATCTGGTTACCGGCGCTGTAGCCGTAGTTGTTTCCGCACCGCCTCCTTTTACGGATGGGTACACGAGTGTGGCCGATTTTGACGGCGACGGCGACCTGGATGCAGTGGTGCAGGGGCGCAGGGGCAGCCAGAATACCGTTTACTGCTGGGATATCCAGACACCTGTCATTTTGCGACAGTTTCAGTTGCTAAACAACTGGTTTGATGCGGCATCCCGGGTAAATATTGCCGATTTGAATGGCGATGGAAAACTGGAAATCAGTTTTGTGGGTTATCCGCGTTTGTATGCCCTGAAAAATGACTTTTCCATCATGTGGACCCGCCCATCGACAGATGTTTCCTCGATTACCTGTTCCAGCGTGTTCGATTTTTGCGGGGATGGTTCGGCGGATATAGTCTACCGCGGCCACACCAAATTACAAATAATCAACGGCGCCACAGGCCAGATCAGTTGGGAAGACGACTGCCTGTCTGCCACCCATATTGAAAATCCATTGATCCTAGACGTCGATGCAGACGGGCAAACAGAGATTGTGATAGAATGTGGCACGAACGGCAGCCCCAACACGGGTACTGTAGTAGCATATGAAGCCATTGGAACACCGGGCATTGCATCTCGTCAGGTCTGGAATCAACACGCCTATTTTAATACTAATATCAACGACGACCTCTCCGTTCCCCGCTACCAGCAAAATCCGCATATTATTGGTGACAGCCTGCGGATGAATACATTTATGAACCAGTATTTCAACCCCACCTTTCCCTCGCCGGATGGAGTGCTGACTTTACAAAGTGTGGTTTGTGACAGGGACTCATTGGTGCTGACAGGCACTTTGTGCAATATCGGGGATAACCAGTTGCCCGCCCAGACCCCCATTTCCGCGTATCGTGGCAACCCGCAGACGAGCGCTGCGCAATGGGTCGGCGCCGTGCCAATCGGTTTCAGTTTGCAGCCGGACAGTTGCAGGGCTTTTGTATTCAGAATACCTCGCGTGGCAAACGATTCCGTTTTCCTGATCCTGAACGACGACCACTCACAACCTGCACCGTTCAGCCTGACACAGGATTTTCCGGTAACCAGCATTGGGGAGTGTGGATTTTTGAACAATATCGCTTCGTTCCGTTATGACTACAACCCAACCCCTGTTCAATTGGGCCCCGATACGGCTATTTGTGCCAACACCACTATAACGCTGAATGCTGCCGGAACCGACCTGGTGGGCTGGCTCTGGCAGGATGGTTCTTCGACCAGTTCATTTACCGCTGTACAGGTAGGACAATACAATGTCGCTGTGACAGACATTTGTGGTAATGTCCAACTGGATTCCGTCGCAGTGACGGTCGACAGCAGCACGATAGTCAATATCGGCCCCGACCAGGCCATTTGTGAAGGAGAAACTCTTTCACTCAGCGAAAGCGGTTTTGACCAATACCAGTGGACGCCGGGTATTTTTGTGGATTGTAGTACCTGCCCGTCGGTTACGGTGTCGCCCAACAGTTCCCTGCAAGTTGTGCTACGGGGAAGTTTCGACAATGGTTGTGTAAACCGGGATACGATGTTTCTGACGGTTTACGATACGTTCAACATCAAAATTGATACGACCATTTGTTTCGGTAGATCCGTTGAATGGGCCGACTCCACTATTTTCCCTGGGCAAAGCCAGACGTTTTATTTTCAGTCCATTCACGGTTGCGATTCGACGGTGCAGGTACGTGTATACGGTACAACAGTCGGCACCTATAATATTCAGGTAGACACCTCTGTTTGCCTGGGCTCTACCCTGCCCTACAACGGGTTTGACCTGATGCCTGGGGAGGAAAAAATCTTCAACCTCACTGCCATAACAGGTTGTGATTCAACTGTTTTGGTGCGAGTAATGCCCAAAGACACCTTTTCTACGGCAGAAAGCCAAACCATTTGTTCGGGTGAAACACTGGACATTTTTGGCATCCCGCGCAGTGTTACAGGGATTTATCCGATGACTTTTGCAGCATTGCAAAACGGTTGTGATTCAACACATACCGTCACGCTGACCGTCCTGGATCCGATCATCCTGCAAATTGATGCGACGCCCGCCTGCGTAAATGAAGCCACCGGAGAACTGGCGCTTACGGTTTCCGGCAGCGCGCCACCGTTTTTATACGACTGGGATATACCCGGCGCTCCCAGCGGAGCAAACGTGCAAAACCTGGTCGCCGGCGACTATCAACTGACCGTCACGGACAACAATGATTGCACGGTGTCCGCAACTGCAACGGTGAGCAATTACCCACCCATACTTTTTGACCTGGCAGTCGATTCGGTGCGTTGTTTTGGCGAATCAAACGGTATGATTACGGTTTCAACAGGCGATACTACCCTGCTGTTCAGCCTGAATGAGGCCAATTTTTCTCCCAGACTGAACTACCCCAACCTGCCCGCCGCAGACTACACCGTTTATGCGCAGGATATTTACGGTTGTGTCGATACACTTCCGGTATTTGTTCCGCAACCACCGCAGCGCATTATATCCTTACCTGTCGACACGGCTATTATTCTGGGCGATTCATTGCCCATTGTCGTACAAACCTCCGGTTTCACCCCGGCGCGGTATGCCTGGAACGATACCACTTACCTGAGTTGCAACGACTGTCCTAACCCGGTAGCCCGCCCCCTTACGTCCTATCACTACCGGCTTACTGTAGCTGATGAAAACGGTTGTTTGGCGAGTGATGATTTCCTGCTCAGCGTTCAGCGGATCATTCAGGCTTTCGTTCCAAATATCATACACCTCAATGCAACAGAGGACGGCAACCGGCGCTTTACCCTCAATTTTGGTCCGGCGGTACAGAAAGTCAGGCTACTTCAGGTGTATGATCGCTGGGGCAATCTGGTACATGAAGTACAAAACGCACTGCCGGATGACAGCTCCAATGCCTGGGAAGGCATTCACGATGGTAGCCCGGCTTTGCCCGGCGTATATGTCTGGATGCTCGAACTGGAACTGGTGGATGGTACGATTGAAAAAATGCGGGGGGATGTGACACTTATCAGATGAGGAATGAGGGATGAGGAATGACCGAGCGTGATGTCGGACATCACGCTCGGTCATTCCTCATCCCTCATCCCTCATTCCTCATTCCTTCTATTTTGGTGTTGTTGGAACTCGTGCAGCGCACTACCTTCGCGGTAGTTTATGACCAACGAAGAATTTAAAGCATTTTCGCCCTCTATTCCGACTGATCCGGGGATTTATAAATACATAGATCCGGACGGAGTCATCCTGTATGTTGGCAAGGCAAAAAACCTGCGCAACCGTTTAGCCTCTTATTTTGGAGATAAAAAACACCAGACCGGCAAAACGAAAGTGCTGGTGCGCAATGCCGACCACATCGAGTTTACGATTGTGGAAACGGAACACGATGCCTTATTGCTGGAAAACTCCCTGATCAAAAAACACCAGCCGCGTTACAACGTGATGCTGAAGGATGAAAAATCGCCGCTGATTTACATCTGCATCAAAGCGGAACGATTTCCAAGGGTCTTTACCACCCGCAAGACCTTCCGCGACGGTTCCAGTTATTTTGGTCCATATCTGAATAAATTCAAAGTGGATCAGATCAGCGAACTGATTCGAAAACTGTTTCAGTTGCGCACCTGTACGCTCAACCTCTCGCAAGATAATATTGATAAAAAGAAGTTCAAGCCCTGCCTCGAATACCATATCAAAAACTGCGCTGCGCCATGTGTGGGTTTTGAATCGGAAGCCGCTTACAACGACAAAATCGAGCAGATCAAAAACATGCTCAAAGGCAATTTTGCAGCCGTAAAAAGCCACCTCAAATCCGAAATGCAGCGCTATGCAGAAAACCTGCAATTCGAACAGGCGCAATTGACCAAAGACAAACTGGCGCTTTTTGAAGACTACCAGGGCAAAAGTACGGTGGTGAATCCCAGTATCCACGACGTCGATGTGTTCGGTATTGCCGATGATGAAAAAGAGGCGTTTATCAATTACCTGAAAGTGGTCAACGGCGCTATTATTCACACCTATACCCTGACGCTGACCAAAAACCTGGACGAAGACCAGGAGACTTTGCTCCTCTACGCTATCCAGGTGCTGCGGGAAAGGTTCCACAGCATAACTAAGGAATTAATTGTTCCGTTTAAATTACAATTACCTGATCCTGAAATAATTATAACCGTCCCAAAGATCGGCGACAAGAAAAAACTGCTCGAACTGTCGGAAAAAAATGTGCAATACCACCTGCTGCAAAAGAAAAAGCAGGCCATGAATGCCACGGGCAAACAAACCAGCGCAGAGCGTATTCTTCGCACGCTGCAGGCCGATTTGCATATGGAAGAGGTACCACTCTGGCTCGAGTGTTTCGACAACTCCAACCTGCAGGGTACCAACCCGGTGTCGAGTTGTGTGGTGTTCAAAAACGCCAAACCTGCCAAACGCGATTACCGGCATTACAATGTCAAAACTGTGGAAGGCCCCAACGACTTTGCCACCATGGAAGAAGTGGTGTATCGGCGGTATAAACGATTGCTCGATGAAGACCAGGGCTTGCCCCAGCTCGTGATTATCGACGGCGGAAAAGGCCAGCTCAGCGCAGCCATGAAAAGTCTGCGCGCTCTGGGGCTGGAAGGAAAAATGACCGTAATCGGTATAGCCAAAAGGTTGGAAGAAATTTTTTACCCAGACGATCCGGTGCCTGCGTTGATCAATAAAAAATCGGAGTCGCTCAAACTGATCCAGCAAGCCCGAAACGAAGCGCACCGCTTCGGTATCACGTTCCACCGCAACCAGCGCAGCAAAAACTTTATCAAAACGAAACTGACGGAGATTCCGGGGATCGGCGCCAAAACAGCGGAAAAACTGTTGCAGCATTTCGGATCGACAGCCAGGCTTCGGGAGGCCGATGCGGAAGAGGTGATTAAGATAGCGGGCAAGTCAGCGGCAGCAAAACTGGCAACCTATTTTGCCGGCGCAACCGCTGAGGATACTATAGACGTGCAGGATTAGTTCGTTTTTCCGCACCTTTGCAACCTGAAAAAGCACACATGACGGTTCTCCTCACCACGCTGAATGCCAAATACATCCATACCAATCTTGCTATTCGATTGTTGTATGCGCTCAATGAAGACCACCCCGGCCTGGATTGGAAGGAGTTTACCATCAAGGAAAATCAGGAGGAAGTAGCTGCGTATTGCAGTGGTTATGAAGTAGTTGCATTCAGTTGTTACATCTGGAATATTACACAGACCCTGGAAGTGGCGCGGAAAATTAAGGCGCTGAATCCGGATACAAAAATCCTGCTCGGCGGCCCCGAAGTCAGTTACGACTGGCAGGACGTGATCATTCTGCCGGAAGTCGATTTTATCATAACTGGTGAAGGCGAAACACCATTTCGGGCCTTTTTGCAATCCTACCCGGATGTATCCACCGTGCCCAATATCGTTAGTAAAAGCGGTAGTGAAGTCGTTTATTTCCCGCAGTCGGAGATTTTTGACCTGAAAGCATATGAGCACATTATGCCCTACCGCAATGATGTGCCCGAGTCATTGGCCAACAAGGTGCTTTACCTCGAAACCTCCCGGGGCTGCCCATACAAATGCGAGTTTTGCCTGGCCAGTTTGGACAATAAAGTACGCTACCTGCCCAATGAAAGCATCAAATCCACTTTGTTGTTTTTGATGCAAACCGGCCGTGTGATCAAATTTCTGGACCGCACTTTTAACATCAAGCGGGATTTTACCATCGATATTTTCAAATTTATCCTGGAGCACCACCGCCCGGAAAACGTTTTTCAGTTTGAAATAACTGCCGACATCCTGCACCCGGATATTATGCAATTCATTGAAGATGAAGTGCCTCCGGGTTTGTTTCGCTTCGAAATCGGCATCCAGACGGTCAACCAGAAAGCCAACCTGGAAGTAAGCCGCAAGCAGAATTTTGAAAAAACGAAGTCGATCATCCAACGCCTCGAACACAAGGTGGAAATGCACCTCGACCTGATTGTCGGATTGCCTTTCGATGGCTGGGATGATATCAAATTCAGTTTTGAAACGGTTTTTCAGTTGTTCCCGCCCGAACTCCAGTTGGGTTTTTTAAAGTTTCTGAAAGGAACGCCGATGTTGTACAAACACGCACAACACGGTTACGTCTTTGATCCGCTCCCACCCTACCAGATTATAGAAAGCAACTACCTCTCCAGGGCAGAACTGCACCGGATTGAATTGCTGGAGCATGCTTTGGAAATTTACTGGAATAAAAAAAGGGCCTTTCACACGCTCAAATATGTGACGGCCCACTACAGCATTTTTGAGTTTTTGCTGGGACTCGGCGCCTGGTTTGGAGAGAAACAGGACTTTTTCAAATATACGCTTGTTGATGTTTATAACCTGCTATATGATTATTTATCAATGCATTATGCAGACGATCAGATCCTGAAAGAACTTATTGCGCTGGATTATTACCTATATGCCAAGATAAATCCCAAAACTTTGTTTCTGGAAGAAGCCGACCGCTCGGTCAAAAACAGGCTGCTGGCAGAAATGGGTCTGGCGCATGAAAACACCAAGTACCGGGTGTTGCCGGTCCGTTTTGATTTCGCGGTGTTCGAGGCGGAAAACAGGATCGTCATGCAAGCGTCGACAGTTGTGATTCAGTACAATGGCGTAACAAAAGCGGAAATTTTTAAGCCTGTTATACCATCTACTGATTTCCCTGTGCTTTCAGTTTATTGACAAGTTTGACATATCGCTCTTCCATCCTTAGAATATTCAGTTGTTCTATATTCGTTAGCCATGCCAGGTCGTTGTATCCCAATTCAACTGCTTTCTCCAGTGCATCGAGTGCTTCCTTTTTCCTGTTTTGCGTTGCATACCATACGGCCTTGTTGCGGTATAGCCAACTATTTCGTGGGCTGATATTTTCAGATAAATTAAAGTATTTTTCTGATTCGACACCCCTGTTTAAATGGGTGAGTGTATATCCAAGATTATTATATGCAAATGCCAGGTAACCATAGTTTTTGCTTTTTGAGGTATCAATATCCACTGCCTTCTCCAAATACCCCAAAGCAGTATGATAATCACTAAGAATCATATATATAAAACCGGTCATGTGAAGTGCATTAAGCAAATACTGATTTTTTGGATCGAGGCGGGATTCTAGAATTGGCAAGGTTTTTAATTGGTACTCAAGGGCATCTTGCAGACTCACTTTAGACATAACAGAGTTTGTAATCTGAATGGCAATGTTATAGAAAACAAAGATGCTCTCCTCATTTCCTGGACTATCGGCTAAAGACAATATTTTTTCGAAATACATCATTGCATTGGAAATGTCTCCAAGAAGTAAATGAACCCCAGCCAAGTCTTTATAATTTCCAGCAACAAAGGATCTATTGTGATCTGTTATTGAATTATAGTAAGCCAGGGCGTTTTCATGGCAACCCAAAGCCATTGAATAGTCGCCGGTTAAAATATAATTCTCTGCTATATATCTGTATAAATGCGGAAACCTGTTGTCATCAGACGGATACAGTTTTTCATATTTTTGGAGCACTTTATGTTGTACATCTAGTGCTTTTTGATAATACTTAAAAATTCCATAGTGGTTGTACAAGTTAGTATAAAGGTTTATTAACCTAACATCATGCGGTGTCCTGGATTTTTCAAGAATATTGATTGCCTTTTCCTCGTAGTATATCGCTCTTCCGATATTTTCTGTCTCCAACAAAAATTTACTCATATCATCGTAAGCAAATGCCAGACCAGGGTTGAGATTATCAAGTACATTCTCTTTCATACTGATTGATTCTTCATAGTATGGAAGCGCTTGCTCATATTGTTTCATTTCCTTATATACTTTTCCGGTAATTTCCAGAATAATTGAAAGTTTCATGGCATCTGACTTTGTATTCTGCGTTGTTTTAGCAATATCTAAAGCCTCTTTCAAATATGGAAGTGCATTTTTGGGCTCTTTAAGTTTGAGCAATGCTTCAGCGCTTAATCTATAGGTGTCGACTAAGCGCCATTCTATCATTTTGTATTTTTTTAGTGTATCTATCACAATTTGATTGGTACTTAGAACTGCGGAATAGTTTTTGGCGGCATTAAAAATCCAGGAAAGATGTAAGTAAGAATCGAGGAGAGATGCATCAGTAGATAATAGCATTTTTCTTTTGATTTCAATTGCTTTTGTCAGCATCTCAACTGCTGTTTCGTATTTAAATTGGCGCATATATTCTATTCCAACCTGATCATAAATAGTGGATAACTCCAAAAGATCAAATTGATTTTCTATAAAAATATTGATAATTTTTTCGTAACAAATAATCTTTTCCGGTATATCTTTTTTATCTTGTAACAGACTGATTTTCAACTTGTAACCTTCTATTACTTGTTTGATTTCAGCCTCAGCCTTGATCTTTTTTCCTTGTGCATCCAAATAGGCCTCATCCAGTTTGATATTGTCCAGTAATTCAAGCGCGTGTTGTATGTCTTTGTTTGTTTCAATGAGTTCGATTGCTTTCTTTACTATTTCTGAAGCCCTGTCTTTGTTGATCGAAGCGATAAATTGTGCTTGCTCCTCTACTTTTTTCAGCGCGTCATCCCGTTCTTTTCGGAGCGCCTCAAGTTGTTCTTCGAGTTGCTTCACCCTTTTTTGATCACCATTCAATTGTCTTATTTGTCGTTCTATATCATTGATTCTTTTGTTGTAATCCTCATTTGCGGATGTTGACAAAATACCATAAAACCGGATGGCAGCGGCATCTCTACTGCCAGCGGGACAAACTATAATTTCTAAAATATCGTCCGGATTCGCCGGAATTCGAAGTATTTCCAATTGCTTACTGTTGACTACCTCTATCTTTTTTCCAGCATTATCAGTTCCGCCAATAATAAGTTTGACTAAATCTCCAGCCTTTTTATTGGAATAATGCAATTCAAACATGCCGGAAGACGATGTAAATCGGGAATTTGCATTGAAAGAATTTATTTGAACTCCTGCAGCCGGTACCCCACCGCTATTTTGATACAAAACTACCCCTCTAATCAGGTTATTCTGTGAAAACAACTGGCTGATTTGTAAGGATGCCAGGAAAATTATCAATCTATAAATACCCATATTACTAAATTTTGGCCGTACAAACATAAACAATACACTTGTTATAGTCAAAGCCCACAGATTCTTGCCATTTTTGCCGGATCAACTGACACCTTATGCTTTATCGGAATTACTATCTGGCGCTCTTGTCGCTGTTTCTGCTGACCGTCCTGGAATTGCTCTGCCAGGTGTACTGGTTGCGAACCTGCGACAGGGGTACCGTTTCTGTCGTTTATATGCTGCTGGGTTTGGCTATCGGCATTATTCCGCTGTGGAAAGTTGACAGACCTGTGGCCTCGAGCCCAAAAACGTCGGGCAGTGTTTGGGGTATTCTGGCACTGGTATTTGGTTATTTTGTCATACAGACCATTGCCACTTCCCAAAAAATTATGGCGGGCACGCCAGTCGATTACCACAT